>JAADDB010000153.1 GCA_013154135.1 Chloroflexota bacterium | reverse complement strand
CCGATGTTCTCGCCCCGTGCATGGTAAGAGTTTTGTGAGGTGGGCCACCACACAAAACGGTTCTCTGCTGGAAAGAGGAATCAAAGCAACAAGCTCCTACCTCTGACCGTTGAATACCATCCCCATTGAGCTCGGTCGCCCCTCGGCCGCGGACGGGTCCGCACCTTGGCGGGGCGCCGATGTTCTCGCCCCGTGTCAAGAAGGAGTTCTGTGTAGGTGGCAGGCTTCGCTCACCTCACAAAACAGTTCGCCCCAAAGGGGCTGCACCCCGGCGGGGTTTGGTGGGGCCCCGCCCCTCCACCTCCGAATATGTCGGTTCCAGCATGGCCCCCACAACACGAGGAAGAGGTTGCACCCGACACTCTACCGTCCGGCCAAATCATCCAGCACGGCCTTCAGGTCAGGAGGTAAAGGGGACACAAACTCCATCACCTCCCCGGTACGAGGGTGCCGAAACCGTAACCGATGGGCGTGAAGAAAGTGACGCTTCAAGCGCGGCTTCAACCGCTGCTTGCGGCGGCCATACACCGTATCCCCGGCCAAAGGATGCCCGATGTACGAGAAATGGACCCGAATCTGGTGGGTTCGACCGGTCAACGGTTTCGCCTCCACCAGGGTGTAATCACCGTAATGCCCCAGCACCTTGTACTCGGTCACAGCCTCACGGCCCTCCCGCATGGGAGCCATCCGCTTGCGATGCTGTTTGTCGCGGCCAATAGGCACCTCGATGCGCCCGACCGGGGGATGCAGGTGCCCTTCGACCAGGGCCAAGTACGTCTTCTCCACCTCCCGTTCCTTGAACTGACGTTGCAACTCCCGGTGGGCCTGATCGTTCTTAGCCACCAACAAGAGCCCCGATGTGTCCTTGTCCAAGCGATGGACAATGCCCGGACGTTCCACGCCGCCGATGCCCTGCAAGTCCGGCACGTGGTAGAGGAGCGCGTTGACCAATGTGCCGTGGGCATGACCGGGGGCCGGATGCACCACCATCCCCGCGGGCTTGTCGATGACCAGGAGATCCTCGTCCTGGTATACGATGTTCAGCGGGATGGGCTCCGGTCGGACCTCCTCATAAGGCTCGGCCGCGGGGACATCCACCTCCACCACGTCGCCCGGTTCCAACTTGTAGCCGGGTTTCGTGGCACGGCCGTTCACCCGCACCAGCCCTTCCCGAATCCAACGCTGGATCTCGGTCCGGGAGCGGTCGGGTAACTGGCGTACCAGCCACTTGTCCACCCGCTCGCCGGGATCCACCCGGTCAAAGCGATACGTGTGCACAATAGCCGGCCGCTCGCCCGACTCAGCCTTGCCCATGAGGTCCCTCCGTGCCCCATTCGGGCTCGTTCAGGGTGACCGCGCGGGAGGCCTCCCGCTCCTCGCGCCACAAACACAGAATAAGGATGGCCACGCCCACCACAATAGCCGCGTCGGCCAGGTTAAAGGGCGGATAGTGGTAAACCCTTTCCCCCCGGACCAGAAAGAAATCGAGGAAATCCGTCACCTGGCCTCGGAGCATCCGGTCCAACAAATTCCCCAACGCACCGCCCAACTGGAGTCCCACCGCGATCTGGACTCCCCGTCGCTGCCAGGGAAGATGGTGGGCGTAGAGGAGCACCGTGAGAAAGATGACGGCCCCGATGAGGACGAACAAGAGGGATGAATCCCGGAAAAAGCCAAAGGCCACCCCGGTGTTCGTCAAATGCGTCAGCCGGAAAAAGGCCCGCGCCCAGGGAAGGGGATATATGGCATCGTACATGGGAATGTGAGCTCGTATCCACGCCTTGGTCAGCTGATCGGCCACGAGAACCAGGGCCGCCACGCCCCCTATCACACCCCACGGCATCCGAGTTTGCCGCATCCTCAGCACTCCTCCACATGACCACCGGCTCAGGCCGGTGAATGGTCTGATCGCGACAATTGTACTATACTTGGCTCGACAGAAAAAACTCCGTCGTACCTCGGCGAACGGGTCCGTGGGACTTTTGGGTGGCGCCCGTCCACCACACAAGACAGTTCTCTTCGGTTGAGGAGAGAACCATGGACGGCCGGTGATCTGTTTGACCACGTGCGTCAGGTATCCGGGCTCGTCTGCCCTTTTTCCGTAGAGCCATACTTTCTCGCAGGGACAAAGGAATTGGACTTTAGACAAAAGGTGGCGGCTTGGAAAGGTGGGGACTAGAGTCGTCTGCCTAAAGTTCGGTGAGTAGATATTCTTAGCCATTCAACGGCCGGAAAGAACTGTGTTGTGTAGTGGGCGGGCTTCGCCCGCCCACTACACAACACTCTTTCTTGGCACGGGGCGAGAACGTGGACGCCCCGCGGAGGTGCGGACCCGTCCGCGGCCAAGGTGCGGCGGCATCCTGTTCGCCCGCCAGGGGCGTTTGTCCAAAGTCTAGAAAGAACATCTGGGCTCGTGAGAACCCTGAACGGGAGGGAAATATCCATGCTCGATCTGAACTTCATCCGAGAGCATCCGGAGGTTGTACGAGAAGCCTTGCGCAAGCGGCACGAGGACACGAGCATTCTGGACCGCGTGCTCGAGCTGGACCGCCGGCGGCGTGAGCTCATTGCCCAGGTAGAACGCTTGCGCGCGGAACGGAACCGCGTTTCCAAAGAGATTTCCCGCCTCAAGGACCCGGAGGAGCGCAATGCCCGCATCGCGGCCATGCGGGAGCTTAAAAGCCGGTTGGAGACCCTGGAGAAGGAATTGCGAGACGTGGAAACCCAGTTAAACGAGCTGCTCCTCCGCATCCCCAACATCCCCCGCCCAGAAGTGCCGGAGGGAGTGGACGAGCGGGATAACGTGATCCTCAGAACATGGGGGGAACCACGGACCTTTGACTTCGAGCCCCTCCCCCACTGGGATTTGGGGCCCATGTTGGACATTATCGATTTTGAACGGGCCGCGAAGATCTCGGGGAGTCGGTTCTACATCCTCAAGGGCGCGGGGGCGCGACTCCAACGGGCCCTCATCTCCTGGATGCTGGACGTGCACACCCGGGAGCACGGCTACACGGAAATCTACCCTCCCGCACTGGTCCGTTCCCACGCTCTCATTGGGACAGGCAATTTGCCCAAGTTCGCGGATACCCTGTACAAGGACCGGGAGGAAGACTTGTGGCTCATCCCCACCGCGGAGGTGCCGGTGACCAACCTCTACCGGGAGGAGATCCTCCCGCCCGGGAGCCTACCCATCTACCACACCGCGTACACGCCCTGTTTTCGGCGGGAAAAGGTGGCCGCGGGACGGGATGTGCGGGGGATTAAGCGGGTCCACCAGTTCGACAAGGTGGAGCTGGTGAAGTTCGTGGAACCGGAGCAAGGACCGGAGGAGTTGGAAAGCCTCCTCCGGCACGCGGAGACCATCGTGCAGCGGCTGGAATTGCCCTATCGGATCGTGCTCCTCAGCACCGGAGACCTGGGATTCAGCTCGGCCATCACGTACGACATTGAAGTGTGGGCCCCGGGCAGCGGGGAATGGTTGGAAGTTTCGTCGTGCAGCTGGTTCACCGACTTCCAGGCCCGGCGCGCGAACATCCGCTATCGGCCGGAACGGGGAGCCAAGCCCCGCTTTGTGCATACCCTGAACGGTTCGGGCCTGGCTTTGCCCAGGACGATGATCGCCATCTTGGAGACATACCAACAGGAAGATGGTTCGGTGATCATCCCCGAAGTCTTGCGTCCCTACATGGGTGGGATGGAGCGCATCGAGGGGAAGAAGGCCGAATAAGGAGCCCGTTCAGGGTCATTTCCCTTTTGGCAAGCCCTGTTTTGCGTGGGAGGCCGCCGGGCTTCGCCCCGCGGCCTCGCCAACCTCCTTTCCGCCGCCCAGGTACTGCCCCATTTTCTCCGTCAATCGCCCCCCACCTTGCGGTAGAAACAGGAATAGTGACCGGTGTGACATGCGGGGCCGGCGGGAATCACGCGCAGGAGGAGGGCATCCCCGTCGCAATCGAGTCGGATTTCCACCACGTGCTGGATGTTCCCGCTGGTTTCCCCCTTGTGCCACAGGGCCCGGCGGCTCCGGGACCAAAACCACGTCTCTTGGGTCTCCAACGTCTTCGCCAGGGACACCCGATTCATGTACGCCAGGGTCAGCACCTCCCCGGTTTGGGCGTCCTGCACAATCGCGGGAACAAGGCCGCGCGCGTCCCACCGGATTCGTTGGAAAAGCTCCTCCTGGGTCAAATGCTCCGTGGGTTCAAATGCTCTTCCCATGGTCTTCATGCCTCGAGATAAGTTTCCTCCTGCACCGACTGAGCGATCCCATCAAGATGGGTATTGCATTGTAACTGAGGTAAGGTATGGGGGGAAACTCGACTGGTTGTCCCGGGCCTTTTCCCCTCAAGGACGAAGTTTGGCAAACCTCCGCTTTCCTACTAAAATCCCACCGGTCACGAATGTGCCTTGTACATGGCGACGAAAGAGTCTTTGGGGGTTGGCGGACGCCTGCCCACTACCAAAAACAATTCGCCAGGCTAGAAATCGACCGAAATCTCTATGCATTGGACTTTGGACAAGTGGTTTGTCCAAGGTCCCGTATGCATCGTTCATGTAGGGTTTGAGAGAATGATTGTGACAAGGAAACGAACAACTCGAGTGCGGCTATTTCGAAAAGTCGTCGCGCTACCCCAGGAACATGGAACGTGGGCCTTTCTCCTTTCTCCGTTGGCCATCGGATTGGTGGCCGGCGGTCGCTGGACAACGGCCACGACCCTCCTTGTAGTGGGGGTCCTGGTAGCCTTCTTCTTCCGGCAACCGGTGGTCATTCTGGTCAAAGTGCTCAGCGGCCGGAAGCCGCGCACTCTCCTCCCCGCCGCGCTTTTCTGGGTTGGGGTGTACGGACTGGTGGGGTTGGGGATCCTCTGGTGGTTCTGGGCGCACGGCATGGGTTATCTTTTGTACCTGGCCATTCCGGCCGTGGCCGTGTTCCTCTGGCACTTGTATTTGGTCCGCCACCGCGCGGAACGAGGCCAGCGGGGCGTGGAAATCGTGGCCAGCGGGACGTTGGCCTTGGCCGCGCCCGCGGCCCTTTGGGTGGCCCGCGGATATCCCGATCCCATGGGCTGGCTCCTGTGGCTCCTGGCCTGGTTCCAATCCGCGGCCTCCATTGTGTACGCGTACGTGCGTTTGGAACAGCGCCGATGGCGCGAGTGGCCGCCGCTGAAGGAACGCCTACGCGCGGGCTGGCGTGCTCTCCTCTACACCACCTTCAACCTGGTGGTAGTGGCTCTCTTAGGAGCCCTCCACGTGATTTCCCCCTGGTTGTGGCTGGCCTACGCGGTCCAGTGGGTTGAGACCGTCTGGGGGGTATTCCGGCCTGCGGTGGGATGGCGCCCCACCACCATCGGATTCCGGCAACTCTTCGTCAGCATCCTCTTCACCCTCGTCTTCATCCTCACCTGGTGAGCGGATCGGGTCACACCTTGGCCGTGGAGTAATGGGTAACGATTAGAGTAACGATTGACGATTAAGGAGTAACGATTAAGGGGGTTGGGTGAAGGGCGAGGTCGGCCGGGGTGGTAACGCATAACGAGTAACGAGTAACAGGGGCGGGAAGGCTCCACACGGCCGTTTGTGGCGATTCTCGGCCGGTCACGTCCCTCCGAACAGA
>JAADDB010000049.1 GCA_013154135.1 Chloroflexota bacterium | reverse complement strand
GCCTTCCACGCGCACGCGTACGACGGTGCCATGATGCTCTTCTACGCCATCACCCAGGTGGCCGTGGAGGATGGCAGCGGCAAGCTCTACATCCCGCGGCAGGCGCTGCGTGATGCCCTGGCCAGCATCAAGAACTTCAAGGGGCTCACGGGCAACCTGACCTGCGATGTCAACGGCGACTGTGCGGACCCGCACATTGCGGTGTACCAGATCACGAATCCGGACGAGTGGAATCCGGATGATCCCAACAAGTCGCCGGTGAAGGTGTACCCCAAATAAGGGGGATGTGGGGATGTAGGGGCTGAGATAATGGGGCGGGCAGGGCACGCCTTGCCCGCCCTTTTGCCATCATCGGCTTTCCCTCATGCTCTCCCAGGAACCATGCCATCCCTCGTCCTGGGGAGCCTTGAACGATGAGAGTCGACGAGTAAGTCCTCATGTTCTTCCAAAACCGCAGTTGAGGGAGCAGATGCCAATGTGGGAACGGATACGTGTTCGTTTACGGCACCTGTCAGGGACGGATATCGCTCTCTGGCTGATCAGTGTCGTCCTGGTAGTCCTCATCGTCGTCGGTTCGATTAACAGCCTGACCTCTGGCCGGTATACGGTCCGACAGTGGATGGATTTCATCATCTTCGGTCTTGCCCAAGGGGGCGTTTACGCACTCATCGCGTTGGGGTACACCATGGTGTACGGTGTGCTCCACATGATTAACTTCGCCCACAGTGAAGTGTTCATGAGTGGGCCCTTTACCGCCTATTTCGTGGCCAACGCGCTGGATAAGGCGGGGTATTTTGACTCCCATCCCATCATCAGCTTGGCCATTGTCTTCGTTGTGGCCATGAGCGTTTCCATGTTCGTGGCTGTGGTCCTGGAGATATTGGCCTATCGCCCCTTGCGGGGGTCCCCGCGGCTTGTTCCTCTGATCACCGCGATCGGTGCCTCTTTCTTCCTCCAGTACACTTTCCGAGGACTCTACGGGTCCGGTGTGAAGGCGTATCCGGACATCGCGATGCTGCACGGCACCTGGAGTATCGCGGGGTTGAACATCCAAAAGACCTTGGTTGTGGTGTTCATCGCGGCCATCCTCTTGTTGGTGGGTCTGTACACGTTTGTGCAGAAGACGAAGATCGGCATGGGCATCCGCGCGGTGGCCGAGGATCAGCAAGCGGCCGCGTTGATGGGCGTGGATGTGGACCGCATGATCTCCATGACCTTTGCCGTAGGCGGCGCGGGCGCGGGCGCGGCCGGCGTGTTGTACGCGCTGATCTTCAAACAAGTCCACTTCTTCATGGGATTCGTGCCCGGTATTAAGGCCTTTACCGCGGCCGTGCTCGGCGGCATCGGGAACATTCCCGGCGCTATGTTGGGAGGTTTGTTCCTCGGTGTGTTCGAGTCCCTGGGTCCCAGCCTCTTCCTGGAAGGGTTGGGCGTCCCTGCTGCTTATCAGCTGAAGGATGCTATCGCGTTCACCATGTTGGTGTTGGTGCTCATCTTCCGGCCCACAGGTATTCTGGGTGAACGCATCGCCAAACGGGCGTGATGAGGAGGACGTTCCATGCGAGGATTTCCGTGGCGTGAAACGATCCGGACCGGCTTGTTGGGGAGTGTGGTCGCCTTACACCTCTCCCTGGTCGGCATGGTGGAAGCGTTCAGTCGCCGAGAAATAGTCAAAGACGTGGTCACCCTGGGCCAGTTGCTCTTGCTCCTGGTCGTGTTGGTGGCCGGATATCTGGCCGCGCGCAAAGCCGCGGAGCGAAATAAGGCCTACGCGATCATCGCGGGCCTTATCGTGGGGCTCATCATCGGCGCGGTGTTGGCCGCGCTGGCCCTGAGTATTAAGCCCCTGCACTTGCGACAGGTGTTCACCAACGCATCCCGCGGTCTGGTGCGCGTGCTGTTGTTCGATAAGAAGGGGATGGCCGGGGTCCTCACCCTCCTGGCCGTCATGGGAGGGGGCGGCATCGCAGCCGGTCTCCTCGAACTTTTGCCCAACCACGTGCGCCGACCTCTCCTCTACGCGTTGATAGCAACCCTCACGTTGGGGCTCTTGCGGGATATTTTCGCGGTCATTCTCCCCCGCTCCATTTCCCGCTTCTTCTACACATCTTCCGGGCTGACGGTGAAAGGCGCGGTGGTCCTCGCGGTGGCGTGGACGTTGTACTTCGCGGCCGCGGAACGGTGGGGACAGCAGGTCCGAGGGCGGTTGGAAGCCCTTCCCCCGGAGAAGCAAAAGCCCCTCCGGTTGGGCGCGTATGCCATCGCGCTTATTCTGCTCCTGGTCCTCCCCAAACTCCTGGGCGAACGGGGCGGTTATATCTTCGAGGTCTTGGATATCGTGGGCATTTACATTGTCATGGGCTTGGGCTTGAACATTGTGGTGGGCTTTGCCGGACTGTTGGACTTGGGGTATGTGGCCTTCTTCGCCATCGGCGCGTATACCATGGCCGTGCTCACCACGCCCGAGTTGCCCGCGGTGCGCCAGTACATCCCGCCCATGGATTTCTGGGAGGCGTTGCCCCTGGCCTTGTTGGCCTCTCTCCTCTCCGGTATCATCTTGGGCGTGCCGGTGCTCAAGACCCGAGGGGATTATCTGGCCATCATCACTTTGGGCTTTGGTGAGATCATCCGGCTCCTGGTGATTTCGGACGCGCTGAAGCCTATCCTCGGCGGGGCTCAGGGGATCACCGGGGTGGCCCGACCTCATCTGTTCGGCTGGACCGCGAAGACGCCCCAGGATTTCTTCTACTTCATCCTGGTGGCTATTGCCATAGGTTTCTTCATTTCCGTGCGCTTGAAGGATTCCCGGTTGGGGCGGGCGTGGAAGGCCATCCGCGAGGATGAGGATGTGGCCATTGCTATGGGCATCGACCATGTGGCCACGAAGTTGACCGCGTTCGCCACCGGTGCGACCCTCGCCGGCTTGAGTGGGGCCATCTTCTCCTCTAAGCTTTTCTCCATTGCCCCCCACTCCTTCAACATTCTGATTTCTATCTACGTGTTGAGTTTGCTCATCGTCGGCGGTATCGGTAGTCTGCCCGGTGTGGTGGTGGGTGCGTTCGCGTTGGTCGGCCTGCCCGAGCTCCTGCGGGAGTTCGCGGAGTACCGCATGTTGGTCTACGGTGCAGCCTTGGTCATGATGATGATCTTCCGGCCTCAGGGCTTGTGGCCCGAAACACTCCACGCGGAGGAGTACGCACGGCGTAAGGGAACATCCACAGCGAAAACCGCAACCGCGGGCGCGAGGGAATAGGAGGTGACCGGTGGGTATTCTGGATATGATTCATGTGACCAAGCGCTTTGGGGGTCTCATCGCGGTGAATGATGTCACCATCACCGTGGAGCCCCGGACTATTCACAGTATCATCGGGCCCAACGGCGCGGGCAAGACAACGCTCTTCAACTGCATCACGGGTTTTTACCGGGCCGATGAAGGGGAAATCATCTTCGACGGGGAGCCCATTCAGTTCCTCCCGCCCGACGAGATCGCGCGCATGGGCATCGCGCGCACGTACCAGAACATCCGGCTCTTCTCCAACCTGAGTGTTCTGGAAAACGTCCTTGTGGGCATGCATTCCCACCTCCATTCCTGGTTCATCGAACCCATTCTGGGGTTGCCCAGTTATAAGCGGGAAGAGGCGGAAGCTCGGAAGGAGGCCATGCGCCTGTTGGAGTTCGTGGAGTTGGACGATAAGGCCTTCTTCCTCTCCAAAAACCTCCCCTACGGGGAACAGCGACGGTTGGAGATCGCTCGGGCCCTGGCGTTGAAGCCAAAGGTCCTCCTCCTAGATGAGCCCACGGCCGGGATGAACCCCCGTGAGACGGAGGAGACCATGGCCCTGATCCGCCGTCTTCGCGATGAACGGGGTATCACCATCGTCCTCATCGAGCACGATATGAAGGTGGTGATGAATATCTCCGATACCATCAGCGTGCTGGATTACGGACAGAAGATCGCGGAGGGGACTCCCCTGGAAATCCGGACCAACCCGCGGGTCATCGAGGCGTACCTGGGTCGCGGGGCAGCAATGGGCCTTTCCCAAGCAGCATAAACCGGGAGCCATCACAAGGAGGAGCAAAGGCCTATGGCTTTCTTTGAAATACAGAACTTACACGTCTACTATGGTTTTATCCACGCGTTGAAGGGGATCTCCCTGACCGTGGAGGAGGGGGAGATTGTGACCCTGATCGGCGCGAACGGAGCCGGCAAGACAACCACCCTCCGCACCATCAGCGGACTTTTGCAGCCACAGGAGGGTGATGTACGGTTTAACGGGGAGAGTTTGCTCAAGTACCGGCCTCACGAGATCGTGAAGATGGGCATTATCCACGTGCCCGAGGGCCGCCGGGTCTTTGCCCGCATGACGGTCCAGGAGAATTTGGAGATGGGCGCGTATGTGCGTGAGGATAAGGATGGGATCGCGGAGGACTTGAAGCGGGTGTTCAAACTCTTCCCCCGTCTGGAAGAACGGCGTGGCCAGCTGGCCGGGACGTTGTCCGGTGGTGAGCAGCAGATGTTGGCCATCGGCCGGGCCCTGATGAGCCGACCACGGGTGCTTTTGATGGATGAGCCTTCCATGGGGTTGGCCCCGGTGTTGGTGGAGGAGATCTTCGACACGATTAAGGAGTTGAATGAGACTCAGAACTTGACTATTCTCCTGGTGGAGCAGAACGCCCACATGGCGTTACAGATCGCCCACCGGGGTTATGTGTTGGAGACAGGGGTCATCACTATTGCCGGGTCGGCCCAGGAATTGGCCACCAACCCCGAGGTGCAGAAGGCTTACTTGGGGATGTGAGTATCTGGGAACCAGGTATTAATGAGTAACGATTGACGATTAACGATTAAGAGGAGGTTGGCCGGAAGGGTGAGGTCGGCCGGGATGGGTGAAGAGCTTAACGCATAACGAGTAACGAGTAAGAGGGGCGGGAGGGCCCATCTCGGCTCGTTTGTGGCGATGCTCGGCCGGTCAAGCACCTCCGCCCGTATCCCACACAACGCCCTCGTTCCCCTCCTCTCTCCCAGCATTGGGAGAGAGGAGGGGCGAAACGCCCACCACCTTTTCCCGCCAACCCACGAGGGGTGGAGTGAGGGCCGAAAGAGCCCCCGCAAGGGGCTTCTCCCCATTTAGCCCGGGGGTTCAGCCCCGGGTGACCGCACATGACCACACACGGCCGTCCACGAACGGTGGGGGCCCACGGCCGTGCGCCCGGAAGGCTTGGAGTTGGTTTTTCTCCTGGCGAACTGTTTTTTGGCCCATGGCGAGATGAACATCTTGCCTAAAGTTGGCCTGGGGCTTGCAGTGACGCCCTTTACCTGCCCACGTACAAGAGGGTGAAGAGCCTATGGGGCTTCCTGGTATCTGGACGGTGATTTGTCGTATATCATTGGTTACGATATATTAAAAACAGCCCGCGATCACCGCCCCCACCCCGAACGCTCCAACCTTGGCAACAGGCCCACGCACAGTTGTTTTTCAGCGTCTCCTATAATCCTTAACGGGACATCTACCAATTTATCTGCTACCCCTGACGCTTATTTGACAACTCATCCTTTAACCTAGAGCTAGGTTTTAGGTCCGTTTCCCCCGCCCCCCTCCTGGGACTCAATCCCCCGGAGTCCCGCCAAAGGAGGGGGCTCTCCCT
>JAADDB010000211.1 GCA_013154135.1 Chloroflexota bacterium | reverse complement strand
ATGAGTAACGATTAAGAGAGGGTTGGCTGAAGGACGAAGTCAGCCGGGATGGGCAAGGTGATAACGAGTAAGGGATTGGCTGGGTGTCCATTGTGGGCCGTGTGGTGCGATTCTCGGCCGGTCATGTACCCTATTAGAGCCCCCGGAGGGGGCTTCCCCAAATTTAGCCCGGGGGTTCAGCCCCGGGCGGGCGGGCATGACCACACATAACCGTTCATGAACGGCAGGGCCCACGGCTGTGCGCCCCGGAGGGCTCCCCCATGGGGACTTTTTCCGGCCAGCCTGGTATCGAAGAGCCTGCCCGGCATTCCCCCCTTAATCGTTAATCGTTACTCATTACTCCATGGCCTCGGCCGCCAACCAGGGCTGTTTGAGCAAAGACTATACCGGTCGTAAGGATAAGGAGGTCGATAATGAACAACGCGCTCACACGGGAGGAAGAACGCGCACGCGAGCTGGAACGCCTGCGCGCGGAATTGAAAGAGGCACAAGAAGAGCTCGAAGAAGTGCTCCAGGAACTAGAGGACAAACCCGAATTCGGCCTGGGCGTGGGAAGCCCCCGACTCTACGATTGGGAGATGAACCTGGCCCGACGTGACCTGCTGCTGGAACGCATTGCCATGCTGGAAGAAGCCATCGAACGTCTGGAAAAAGGTCAGTACGGTATATGCGAAGTGTGTGGCAATCCCATCGAACCGGAACGATTGGAACTCTTCCCGGAGACGACCCTCTGTGCCACCTGCGCTCGCGAGCGCAGCCGACGACGTCGTTAAAGGCGCCTCTCCCCCCGAGGCGCCTTCCTCGCCTCAAAGCACCTGCAACTTCCCCGCCACCAAACTGGCCAAAAACGTCCGACGCCCCGCGGTAGGAAAGTCAATCACCACCTGTTGATCCCCATTCGATTCCTCTTGGACATCCACCACCACCCCCTCGCCAAAGCGCTCATGCCGCACACGCATGCCCTTGCGGAAGCGCCGGGAAGCGCGGGGTTCCGGGGGCCGAGCGGATCGGGCCTCCCGCAAGGCTCGGGTTTCCCTATCCCGCCACTTATCCGCGTACACCTCCAACATCTCCGGCCGTCGGATGCGGTCCCGCAAGTGACTCAACCGACGTCGGGCCTGGGCCAGAGCGTCCAGCAGGGGCAACTTCTCCTCCTGGGGTCGGGCGCTGTGCGCGATCTCCCGCGTCGCGCGGCTCAACGCGGTGTACAGCGCGTCCAACTGACGCCGGACCTCATCACTCTGCACGTCCAGAGTGACCAGCGTGATCCCGTGAGACGCGCACAACTCCCGGCGCACCTGCTCCCGACGTTCCTCCGCGTCCCGCTCCTCGTCGGACACGCGACGGCGTTGTTGGCGTGCGCGAGCCCCTCGAAACCGCACGGCCAACCCAATCTGAGGGTACAAGAGATCCAACTTCAACTGTCGCCCCGTCTCCGGGTTCACCAACCAGGCCGGGGCCACATTCTCCTCCACAGTGAACCCCTCCAGCACCTCGGCCAAGATCTCCCGCCAAGCCAACCAATTCGTCCCGGACATCTTCCCCTCCCGGCTAGACCTTGGGCAGACTGCGGCGGATAACGTCCAAGTTCTCCAGAGCTCGCCCCGCGCCGATGGCCACACACGCGATGGGGTTATCCGCGACGTAGACGGGCACCCCCATCTTTTGGATGAGCAACCGGTCCAACTGGCGCAGGAGCGCGGTCCCGCCGGTGAGGACCATACCTCGGTCGATGATATCCGCGGCCAATTCGGGCGGAGTCTTCTCCAGGGTCTGGCGCACGGAGTCGACGATAATGGAGAGGGGTTCTTCCAGCGCTTCCATCACCTCGCCGGAGGTAATGGTGATGGTTTTGGGCAAGCCGGTGACCTGATCTCGGCCCTTCACCTCCATGGAGAGCTCCTCCTCCAGGGGGAGGGCGCTGCCGATGCCGATCTTGATCTCCTCCGCGGTCTGCTGGCCGATGATGAGATTGTACTTGCGCCGGACATAGGCCATGATAGCCTCGTCCAGACGGTTACCCCCCACCCGCACGGAGCTCCAGGAGACGATATCGCCCACGGATACGACCGCGGATTCGGTGGTACCGCCCCCCAAATCCACGACCATGTTCCCTGTGGGCTCCTCGATGGGAAGGCCGGCTCCCAGCGCGGCGGCCAAGGGTTCGGGGATGAGGTAAGCCTCCCGCGCGCCGGCCTGCATTGCCGCGTCGTACACCGCGCGCGATTCCACACTCGTCACCCCGCGGGGGACGCTGACCATGAGGATAGGTTTCACCAACCGGAAGCGGCCCAAGAGTTTGCGGATGAAGTAAGCCAACATCTTCTCTGTGACTTCGTAATCCGCGATGACACCGTCCTTCAGAGGATGAGCGACCTCGATGCTTTCCGGGTTACGGCCGACCATTTCCCTGGCTTCCTGGCCAATAGCGACGATTTTGCTGTCCCGACGGGAAATGGCCACCACCGAAGGCTCCTGAAGGACAATGCCTCGGCCTTTCATGTAGACCAGCACGTTGACCGTGCCGAGATCGATGCCGATGTAGCGTTCGAACATGCGTGCTTACTCCTGTGCTCAAGTTGAAATGGCGGATGTACGAAACTCAGTCCGTGCATGTCCCGTGAATCCAGACGTACTATATAGTAGCCCCGGACATGGGGCAAATCGGATATCGAGGATTAGGTCGTCCGTCGTCCGTCGTCCGTCGGTGGTCGGTCGTCGGTCGTCGGTCGTCGCCCCCGCCCCGTTCCCCTCCCACACAAAGCAAACCTCCCGGGGAAAAGCTCCCCCAGCTCCTCCACACCGGTTGACCTGTTCCCCAACCAAAAAACCCCCCGCAGCAGGGCTGCGAGGGGTGCGCACGGGCGTGAACGAACAGATATTTAAAACTGCTCGCCCTCCTCCTCTGTGGTACGGGGCTGAAGACCGGGACGCCGCCGGCGTCGACGCGCGACGCGCAAGCGTGCATATGCTTTGCGTAGAGTCAGCTCCAACTCCCGACGTTGTTCCGGTGGAACCCCTTCCTTGAGCAGTCGTTCCGCCCGTTGGCGCGCGGCCTCAGCACGCGCGATGTCAATCTCATCCTCCCGTTCGGCCGCGTCCGCGAGAATGACCACCTTATCCGGGCGCACCTCGGCCACGCCCCCGCCCACCGCGTAGGCCACCTCCTCCCCGTCCGGGTGTCGGATGAGCACCTCCCCCGGGTTGAGGAGGGTCATGAGGGGCGCGTGCCGGGGCAGAATGGTCATCATCCCACTCACGCCCGGCAGGGTCACCGAACGCACATCCTCCGAAAGGGCCAGGCGTTCCGGGGTCACGATTTCCAAGCGCAACGTCTCCATACGGCTGCCCCCTTATCCCTGCTTGCGCAGGCGTTCCGCCTCTTCCAGCACATCCTCGATAGTCCCCTTCATGTAGAAGGCCTGCTCCGGGATGTCGTCCAGCTCCCCGTCCAGGATCATGCGGAAACCGCGGACCGTGTCCTCGATCTTCACATACCGGCCGGGGATGCCGGTGAACTGCTCCGCGACGAACATGGGCTGGGTGAGGAAGCGCTGGATCTTGCGGGCCCGAGCCACCGTGATCTTATCCTCCTCGCTCAACTCCTCCACACCCAAAATAGCGATAATGTCCTGCAAATCCTTGTACCGCTGGAGCGTCTGCTGCACCCCCCGGGCTACTCGGTAATGCTCCTCCCCCACCACATCCGGCTGGAGAATGCGGGAAGTGGAAGCCAGCGGGTCCACCGCGGGGTAGAAGCCCTGGGCTGCCAACGAGCGCTCCAGGGAGATGGTCGCGTCCAAGTGAGCGAAGGTCGTGGCAGGTGCCGGGTCGGTGATGTCGTCCGCGGGCACGTAAATGGCCTGCATGGAGGTGATAGACCCTTTTCGGGTGGACGTGATGCGCTCCTGGAGTTCACCCATGTCCGTGCCCAGCGTGGGCTGATAGCCCACAGCCGAAGGCAAGCGGCCCAGCAAGGAGGACACCTCCGCGCCGGCCTGGACAAAGCGGAAGATGTTGTCGATGAAGAGGAGCACATCCTTCCCCTGATCGCGGAAGTATTCGGCCATAGTCACGCCTGTCAGGCCCACCCGCAAGCGGGAGCCGGGCGGTTCATTCATCTGGCCGAAGACCATGACCGTGCTGTTGATGACCCCAGATTCTCGCATCTCCAGCCACAGGTCATTGCCCTCACGGCTGCGTTCCCCCACGCCCGCGAACACGGAGAAGCCCTCGTGCTCCACCGCGATGTTGCGGATGAGCTCCATGATGATGACCGTTTTCCCCACACCCGCGCCGCCGAACACCCCGGTCTTACCGCCGCGGGTGAAGGGTGCGATCAGGTCGATGACCTTGATACCCGTCTCGAAGAACTCCGAGCGGGTGGACTGTTCCACCAGTGGGGGGGCGGGCCGGTGAATGGGATAATACGTATCCGTCTCCACCGGGCCCATCTCATCGATGGGCTCGCCCACCACGTTGAACACCCGGCCCAACGTAGCCGGCCCGACAGGCACCTTAATGGGCTCTCCCGTGTTGTAGACTTCCATTCCCCGGCGGAGCCCATCGGTGGGCCCCAGCGCGATGGTCTTGACCCAGTTGTTCCCCAGGTGATATTGGACCTCACAAATGAGCTTGCCTCCATCCTCCAGCGGAATTTCCACCGCGTCGTAGATGTCGGGCAACTGCCCATCGGGGAATTCCATGTCCACAACCGGACCGATAACTTGGCGAATACGGCCGACAGATTTTACCGACATCCTGCATCCTCCCTCACTCGACCTATTGTTCCAACGCTTGGCGCAGAGCCTCCGCGCCACCGGCAATGTCGATGATCTCGCGCGTGATGCGCTCCTGACGGGCTTTGTTGTAACTCAGAGTGAGCTCGTCGATCAGGTCCATGGCCGCGTCCGTCGCGTTGCGCATGGCCACCATGCGGGCCGCGTGCTCACTGGCAATGGACTCGTACACGGCCTGCAGGATCTGGAGCTCCACAAATCGGTAGAGAATAAGGTCCAAAATGGTCTCCGGGTCCGGTTCGAAGATGTAATCCGGCGACCACTTGACTTCGGGTTTGAGAGGTTCAATGGGCAACAGCTGCTTGGTCACGGGCACCTGACGCAAAACGTTCACGAAATCCGTGTAACACACATACACCGCGTCCACCCGTTCGCCCACGAACTCATCCGTCGCCACCCGGGCAATGGGAGCAATATCCAGGGACGTGGGCTTATCCCCCAGCTGCGTGAACTCCGCGACGATGGGATAGCCGTAACGGGCCATAAAATCCCGCCCCTTCCGGCCCACCGTCACCCAGGTGGTGGGCTTGTTGAGCGTTTCGCTGAAATGCACCGCGTGCCGGATGATGTGGGTGTTGAACCCACCGGCCAACCCCCGATCCGCGGTGATCAGGATGATCATGGCCCGCTCGATGGGCCGTTCCTGCAGGAGGGGATGCAAAAAGCGCTTGTTCTGGGGCAGATATGCCAGGAAGTTCAACACCTCCTGGGCCTTCTGCGCGTACGGACGGGTGGCCAAGACTTGCTGTTGTGCCCGACGCATCTTGGACGCGGACACCGCCTCCATCGCCTTGGTCACCTGAGCGATGTTCTTGATACTGCGTATCCGACGTTTAATTTCCCGATCCGATGCCACGGCTCTCTTTTCCCGGTTTATTCAAACGTTCGGTTGAACTCTTCGATGGCCGTCTTCAACTGCTCGATGGTCTCCGGAGACATCTTCTCCCCTGTGGCAATGGTGCGCACCAAATCGGGGTAGGTCGCCTCCACCCAGCGGAGGAACGCGTTCTTCCAATCCTGGATGCGCTCCACCGGTATGTCATCCAAGTACCCGTTGGTCACCGCGAAGATGAGCATGACCTGGTGAGCCAGGGGCAAGGGGGAATACTGGGGTTGTTTCAGGATCTCCATGGCCCGGCGTCCCCGCTCCAACTGGCGCTGAGTTGCGGGGTCCAAGTCAGAGCCGAACTGGGCAAACGCGGCCAACTCCCGGTACTGGGCCAGTTCCAGGCGCAAGCGGCCGGCCACCTGCTTCATCACCGGACGCTGGGCAGCACCGCCCACACGGGACACAGAAATACCCACGTTCAACGCGGGGCGGAAGCCCGCGTAGAAGAGCTCCGGCTCCAGGTAGATCTGGCCGTCGGTGATGGAAATCACGTTGGTGGGGATGTACGCGGACACGTCGCCCAACTGGGTCTCGATGATGGGCAGAGCGGTCAGGGAACCGCCCGAATCAGGCAGGCGCACGACCGTGTACTCGGATCCCATCTTCTCCGCGGCCTCTTTGGCCTCCTCCAGGCCCAGTTTGCCCCGGTACACCCGCCCGTCCACACCGGGACGACGGGGGTCCTCCCCCTTCTTGACGATGACGTACTCGGTGGCCAGTTTTGCGGCCCGCTCCAGCAAACGGGAGTGGAGGTAGAAGACATCGCCGGGATAGGCTTCACGGCCGGGCGGACGGCGCAGGAGGAGGGAGACCTGACGGTAGGCCCAGGCGTGCTTGCTCAGGTCATCGTAGACGATGAGCGCGTCCTTCCCCTGTTCCATGAACTCCTCGCCGATGGCGCATCCCGCGTAGGGGGCCAGGTACTGCAATGTGGCCGGTTCCGACGCGGTCGCGGAGACCACGACGGTATAATCCATGGCCCCGTACTTCTCCAGGGTGGCGACGACCTGGGCCACTTGGGAGCGTTTCTGGCCGATGGCCACGTAAATGCAGATGAGGTCCTTGTCCTTCTGGTTGATGATGGTGTCGATGGCGATGGCGGTTTTACCGGTTTGGCGGTCGCCGATGATGAGCTCACGCTGGCCCCGGCCAATGGGGATCATGGAATCAATGGCGATGATGCCCGTCTGCACGGGGGTGTTCACCGGTTCCCGGTAGACGACGCCGGGAGCGATGCGCTCGATGGGGCGGTATTTGTCCGTTTCAATGGGGCCTTTGCCGTCGATGGGCTGGCCCACCGCGTTGACCACCCGGCCGATGAGGGCATCGCCCACGGGCACGGAGACGATGCGACCGGTGGCCCGGACCATCTGCCCCTCTTCGATCTCGGTGTAATCCCCCATGATGATGATACCCACCGAGTCCTCTTCCAGGTTGAAGGCGATGCCCAGGGTGCCGTTTTCGAATTCCACCAGCTCGTTGGCCATCACATTGGTCAGACCGGTGGCCCGGGCAATGCCGTCACCCACATAGGTGAGGGTCCCCACATCCACCATCCGTACGGTGGGTTCAAAGCGCAAAATTTGCTCTTTCAGTTCCTCTGCCAGTTGTTCGACACTCACTCCCATGGATGATCCTCCTACAGAACGTACGCGTTGCGCGTTTTCCCTCCGCGTGTCGTGTGACCGGAGAGCACATGCCTTGCGGATAGGTTCCACAAGGGATGAGCGTTATACCATTTCCTCCAAGCGGTGGCGCAGGCTCTCAAAACGGCTGCGCAAGCTGTAGTCGATGAGCACATCACCTACCCGCACAATCATGCCCCCCAGGATCTCCGGGTCCACCCGGTATTCAAAGGCCAACCGTTCGCCAAAGCGGGCCCGCAGTTTCTCCTCCAGGGTTCTCTTCTCCTCCTCGGTGAGGGGCACCGCGGTGATGACCTGGGCGATGAGGGGCATTTCCCCTTCTTCCTCGGCCTTTTTCTGGACGGCTTCGATGATCTCGTCCAGGTATCCCAGGTCCTGTCGGGCGATGAGGAGGCCCAAGAACTTGATGACGGCTTCCCCTGTCCCCGGGGGCACGACTTGCCGAAGGACGGCGTATTTCTCCTGCAAGTCTCGGCCGGGGTCATCCAGGAGGGCGCGCAAGCGTTCGTCCTCGTTGAGGGCCTGGTACACGGCCCGCAACGCGGCCACAGCCTCTTCGACCACCGCTTCTAGAAGAGCTGTTGCATATGCTTGGATTTCTTTATCTCGCCGATTCACAGTTCACCCGCCAGGAATTTCTGGATGATTTGGTGTTGCTTTTGGGTGTCCAGGGTCTCGCCCACGACTTTTTGGGCGATGACAAGAGCCAGCTCAGCCACTTGTTTGCGCGCCTCTTGCAGGATACGCTCGCGTTCCCGCTCGGCCTCTTCGCGCGCGGCCGCGATGATGCGCTCGGCCTCGGCCCGGGCTTCGGCCAAAATCTGCTCGCGCAGTTGGTCGGCCTGCCGGGTGATCTCCGCGATGCGCGCTTGGGCCTGACGCCGCTCCTCCTCCAGCTGCTTTTCCAACTCGGCCCGCTGGCGTGCCGCCTCTTCCCGAGCCAGTTCCGCAGCCTTCAGCCCCTCCTCTATCCGTCGCCGCCGTTCGTCCAACAGGTTGAGCACCGGCGTGTAGACGAATTTCTTCAGGAGCCACATGAGGATGAGGAAGTGGATGATTTGGGTGATCAAGAAATTCAGGTTGATGCCCAGATTCGTTAGAGCGCCCACAGGATTTCCTCCTTACACGCTTCAGGGGTGGGTTTACACGAATTTGAGCAGCAGGGCCACCACCAAAGCGTAAATGGCGATAGCCTCGGCAAACGCGATGCCCAAAATCATGTTGGTGCGGATTTCACCCGCGACTTCAGGGTTGCGCGCGATGCCCTGGAGCGCGCCCAAAACCACCAACCCCACACCAATCCCTGGGCCAATAGCGCCCAAACCCATTGCCAGACCAGAAGCCAATCCTTCCATGATGCAAGACCTCCTGTTGTTGAGTTTTCGAGTTTTCGGACAAAATCGGGGCCTTCCCCCAGGTTGACGAATGAATGATGGTGTTAGATGGGCCGACAGAACTCAGCAGCACCTGTGATCGGCCCGTATCCCTGACTCACGAACGACTCGTGATCTCTTGTCCAAAGTCCCACGTGTACACAAAACGCCTGTTCGCGATGTTCGTCGTTCCCCTGTCCGGGATCAATGCCCTTCGTGCTCGCCGTGGCTGATGATGGCCATGACAATGAAGACCAAGGTCAACACGGCAAAGACGAAGGCCTGAATCATGCCCACAAAGACTTCGAGCCCGTAGAAGGGCAGGGGCACGAAGAGGGGAATCAAATAGGGCATCACGAAGAGCAGCACGGTGCCGGCGAAGATGTTGCCGAACAATCGGAAGGAGAAGGAGACGATGCGGGCCAGCTCGCTGATGAGCTCCAGGAAGCCCACAAACACATCCAACACCGTGGCCATCAGGCCGCCGCTCATGTAACCGGGACGGATGAACTTCTTGAAGTACTTCCACCCCTGGAAGCGCACGCCCGCGATCTGGACGTAAGCCACCGCGATGAGGGCCATCGCGATGGTCACGTTCAGGTCCGTGGTCGCGGTGCGGAGCCAGGGCACCAGGGTGTAATGTCCCTTTTCCTTGACCAGGGTATAAACGCCTGCGAAGAGTTCCTTGCGAGCCCAGCCATCCCCGTGATGCTTCTCCACGATCCAGCCGAACGCGTCCATGCCCGGGACCAGTTCCCACCAGTTGGCAAAGAGGGCAAAGGTGAAGATGGTCATCACAATGGGGAAGAAGGTCCGGGCATTTTCCTTGCCGGCAATGTCCTCCACCAGCGTGTAGAACCACTCAATGACCGCTTCCACCGCGTTCTGCAGCCCCGAGGGGATGAGTTTTTTGTTGCGCAGGGCAAAGAAAAACACGAGGAAGATGGTCAAATCGGCCACGAGGGTAGCGGCCATGGAGTTGGTGAAGGGGAATCCAGAGGCACAGTGTAACCCGTGCTCGGCCGGTTCCAAGTGTCCTCCGATACAAGCGATGGGTTCCGCGGGGAGAACGATGGCCGGGAGTGGAACTTTGAGAACATAGGCACTGACCGCCATAAGGGCCAGTACCCCAAGCGTAATGCCGATAACGCGGGGGTTCATCAACCGTCGCACAAGTGTTCCTCCTCCGTTATGCGTGAAAGTGGCGGTTGCGACCGGTGTCGATTGTGCTCACGGGCTGTGTGAAGGTGACACCGCAGTCGGGCGCATTATAATGAAGGCATTCTATATCGCCAAATCGTGAAGGGTGCGTGGACAATCCCCCAGCGACGACCGCCCAATGACTCGTTACTCCTCACTCCTTCCACCGAAGGCGTTCCATCAACGTCCGGTAGAAATAGCTGCGATCCTGGAGACGTACAAAGTAGGCCGCGTAAGGGCTCGCCCGCACGATGATGCGATCCCCATGCCGCATCTCCACTTCAAATTGCCCATCCACGGTGAGGATCACTTGATGGTCCGTCTCCACATCCAACCACACCTCTGCCCCCTCATCCAGGACAATGGCCTTGTCCATGGAAAGGTGAGGGGCAATGGCCACGATGAGCATGTTCTTCAACTCCGGGGGGAGAATGGGCCCTCCCGCGGCCAACGCGTAGCCCGTGCTCCCCGTGGGCGTGGCTACAATGACCCCGTCCGCGACGTACGTGGTCAACCGGCTGCCGTCCACATACGCGGTCACCCGGATGACCCGGGCCAAGCTCCCCCGGCTGACGACCACATCGTTCAAGGCCCGGTAGTGGCCCAACACCTGCCCATCCCGCACCATCTCCGCGTCCAGCATCAGACGCTTTTCCAGCCAGTACTCCCCGGCCAACACCCGTTCCAGCGCGGGTTGCCAGGCCGAGGGGGACACTTCGGCCAAGAAGCCCAACCGCCCCAAATTGACCCCGAGGATGGGCACCCGATATCCCGCGGCCAAACGCCCCGCGCGCAGAAGGGTTCCATCCCCGCCCAGCGCGATCAACATATCCACCCCTTCGCTCAAATGCCGGCGCACCGTGGCCTCATCCCAACTGGAAGCCACCCACGCGGTCACATCATGTTGGCGCAGGAATTGGGCAATGTCTTCGGCCAGCGGTTCAGAGGATGGGATGTACGGGTGATACAGCACGCCCACCCGCTTCAGAGGCCCGGTCGACATCTTTTCCTTCATGATTCACCTGGTGAAGTGACGAGTAACAATTGAGTGGATGAAAGGTTCGCGGGCACGATCAGCCATCCTCCTCCAACAACCGCTCCCAGTGGTCGGGGAGGCGCAGGATGCGAGTGCCCGCTGCTTTCAACGCTTCCTCCTGACGCGGGCTCAAGCGCTCGCCCAGGACGATGACCAGCCGGGCCCGTTTCGCCTCTTCCAGGTTCTGGCCGATCTCCGGGCGCACGCGCGTGACATAGCGCAACACCGCTTCGAAATCCCCCCGGGTGGGTGGACGCCGCGCGGGCCAGAGGTACACATCGTACACCTTGGCCTCCCGCACCTGGTCCGCCGCGTGGGGCACCACCTGCTGGCGGAATCGCACCCAGAGCACCCGATGTCCATCCACCCGCACCGTCGCCCGAACCCCCAACCCTTCGGGCTCCAGGTAGTAGCGACCGCTGCCTAAAGGCGCGAACTCGCACACATCCGCCCCGTACTCGGGCTTGGAGCCGGTACGCTTCACCGTGCCGGGCCACCCATCGGCCCACAGGCGCACGGGCAGATCTTCCATCCCCTCCACCTGACAACGCACCACACCAAAGCCCGGGCTCGGGCCGCCATCCTCCACCGTGTACGTCCACACGGGCTCCCCGTCCGCGGGCAGAGGCAGCTCCAAGGACACTTCCACCTGATTACGGCCGTCCAGCTCGATCCCCTCCTGCGCCACATCGGTGCCCACCACCTGTAACGTGTACGTGCCCGGCGGGAGTTGGGTGAACTCGAACGTCCCGTCCGCGGCCACCCGCCGCAAGAGGTTCACATCCGGCCCCAGAAGGCGAAGCCGACGGCTCGCACCCCGAAGGACCCGGCCGTAGATGCGGCTCTCCCGCGGCACAGGCGCCTCCAACCGCACGTGGACATGGTTGTGTCCGTCCAGGGTCACCGTGGCCCGAATGCCCGTCTTGTCGATCTCCACAACATATTCCCCGGCCGGAAGGCCCTCAAAGCGGAAGGTGCCCTCCTCGGTCAGAGTGTACGAACGCTCCACCGGTCCCCGCAGGTAGAGCACCCACCCCACCGGGTGGAGGACTTCGCCTTCGATGACGCTTTCCTGCGGGGCCGGAGCGGGGGCGGGGGGTTCCTCGGTCCGGGGGTAGAAGTGCACCAGCAGGATGCGACGCGGGTCCACGGTCACCCGGGCTCGCACATCCACCCCTTCGGCTTCCAGGTAGTAAGTGCCCGCGGACAGGGGGGCGAACTCGCACACGTCCTCTCCCAGCTCGGGCTTGCTTCCCGTGGTCCGGGTGACCCCTTCCCAGCCGTCGGCCCAGAGGTGCACGGGGATCCCCTTCTTCCCCCGTACCTGACAGCGCACCACGCCGAACCCGGGGCTGGGCCCCACTTCTTCCACCGTGTATGTCCACTCGGGCGGGGAGGGTTCCGCGGGTTCGGTGAGGTCGAAGTCCACCCGGATGTCCTCATCCCCGTCCACGACCAAGTCCGTCACCTCCTCGTCCGTGTCCACCACGTACAGGTGGTAAACGCCCTGGGGCACATCGGTGAACTCGTAGAGTTCATCCTCCCCCACGGTGACTTCTTGCTGCCATTCCTCATTTTCCAGGCGCACGTGACGCCCTGCGCCGCCTCGCACCTGGCCCCACACCCGGACCTTCACCGGGGGTTCGACCGCGTCGTGCTGAGGACGCCACACCCGCTTGGGCAAGGAGCGCAACGCGTCCACCACGGGGAGACGGCCTTCCGGCCAGTGGGGGCTGAACCAGGCGTGTTCTTCCCACGGCCCATCCGCGCCCAGGACTTCATTCCCCAGGAGCCAGTACGCGGTGCAAAAGTAGTAATCCGGCGCCTGCCCAAAACGCTCGCTGGTCCCCATCATCGTGCGACACTCTTCCACGACCCGATCCCGGTGAATCTGTGGGGTGATGGTGGGATACCTGGGATCGTCATCCCGCCCTACCAGGGGGCCGTTTTCCGTGCTGAGGATGGGGATGTGAAAGCCCAGATGTTGGAGGGCCAGTTGGGCGAAGTACTCGTACCCGCGCCAACACAAGGGGTCATCGAACGCGGTGGCACCGGGGTTGACGCCCACCGTGCGGTGGCGGTTGATGAATTCCAGGGGACGATGGCCCCAGCGTGGACCGGTCCACGCGTCCGGCCCCAGGGCTTCGTACTCTTCCCGGGTGAGAAGACGGCCCCGTTGGTTCACATCGTCGTAGGGGTAATCCACAGGGTGATTCGCCTCGTAGTTGTGGATGGCCCACCAGACCCCCTCGCCCAATAGGTCCCGTCCGCCCTCTTCGATGATCGCGCCGAGCAGGTCCCACTTCTTCCCCGGGGAGACCGCGGGAATGCCCGGCAAGCCTCCTTTGTTGAGGATGACTTCCATATCCCGAATCGCGTTGCGCGCGACCACGCGCTGGGCCGTGGCCTCATCGGGCATGGTGCCCCGCCATTCGAACGCGGAGTCGGGCTCGTTGTTGAATTCGAAGTAGGGGACGCCAATGGAGATGAAGGCTTCGAGCGCGGCAATCTCCTCCGGTCCTAGGGTCCCCTCATCCGGATCCACGGAGTTGGGATACGGACGGTGAAGTCGGACAATGGGCATGATGCCGTTGAGGAGAAGCTCTTCGGCCAGGGTCAAGCCCCCCACGTGGAGGAGTTTGACCCACTTTACTCCCATTTCCTTGAGAAGGGGGATCCAGCGGGTCCGGATCTGGTGGATGCCGACGGCATCTGCCACGCCCGCGCTCCAATGGATGCCTATTCGGGTGTCTTCCGGAGGTCTGGGAAAATCGGATAGACGCATGTCTGGACTCCTTGCCATGTGTGCTACGATGTGGTGCCGAATACTGGCTCGGTTGAAAAACTCCGTAATCCCGGTCGCGGACGGGCCCGCCACCCACACAAAACAGTGCTCTCCGGTTGAGGAGATTGGCACCGCGTATCAGGTTTTGGGCTCGTCTGCCCTTTTTCAGTCGAGCCAAAACGGAATGCTCTTGAGATTCCAATCCGTCCTCCAGGAGTGGGCCTACTCCTGCTCCTGGAGGTGTTCCCGCAGCCATTCCACAATCCGGTCGAGGGGGACGTCGAACTGTTCGCCTTGTTGCATGTCCCGCACGGCCACGACTTGACGTTCCAGTTCCCCTTCGCCCAGGATGAGGGTATAACGCACGCCCCGCCGGTTGGCTTCCCGCATCTGGCTCTTCAAACTCCGTTCCCCAAACGCGACCAAGGCCCGAATGCCGGCCCGACGCAGGGTCGCGGTCAGGAGAACGGCCTTGGGTTTGGCTTCTTTGCCCAGGTGCGCGACGAAGACTTGGGGGGCCGGCAAGGGAGGTGGTTCTATGCCCTGGGCCTTCATGGCCAGGATGATGCGCTCCCATCCCGCGCCAAACCCCACCCCCGGTGTGGGTGGTCCACCGATCTCCTCGACCAGACCGTCATATCGCCCCCCGCCACACACCGCGGCCTGAGCGCCGATCCCCTCGGCCCATACTTCGAACACGGTCTTGGTGTAGTAGTCCAGCCCGCGGACCAGCCGATGGTTGATGACGTATTTGAAGCCCGCCGCGTCCAGGTAGCCCCGCAATGTGTCGAAATGGGTCCGACAGTCGTCGCACAGGTAGTCGATGATCTTGGGCGCGCCGGCAATGACGGGTTGACACTGGTCGGCCTTGCAGTCGAGGACCCGCAAGGGGTTACGCTTGAGCCGCCGTTTGCAATCCTCGTCGATCTCGTCGTAATGCTCCATGTAGTAGGCCTTCAGGGCTTCGATGTAGCGAGGCCGACACACAGGGCAGCCCGTGCTGTTGAGCTGGAAGTAGAGCCGCTTGAAACCCAGGCGGTCGAACAGGTGGTGGGCCAGGGAGAGGATCTCAAAGTCCAGGGCCGGGTCCTCCTCGCCAAAGGCCTCCACACTCACCTGGGTATGCTGGCGATAGCGCCCCGCCTGAGGCCGTTCATAGCGGAAAACAGGGCCGATCGCGTAGAGTTTGACAGGCTGGGGCCACTTGTACATGCCGTGTTCCACGTAGGCCCGCGCGATCCCGGCCGTGAATTCGGGCCGCAGGGTGAGGTCGTCATCCCCTTTGTCCTTGAAGGAGTACATCTCCTTGTCCACTATATCGGTCCCTTCCCCGACCCCACGCACGTAGAGTTCTGTGTGTTCGAAGACGGGCACATCTATCTGGAGGTAGCCGTAGATGCTCATGAGGTCGTGGATGGTTTCCTCGAGAAAACGCCAATAGGCCCGGTCCTCCGGTAGGATGTCCAGGGTACCGGTGGGGCGCTTGTATTTGGATGCCACTGAGTTGTCCTCCTTCAGAGGTGAGATGTGCAGAAACGCGCACTCGCGTTTCCATTATACCGAAAGCCCCGCCCCCGTGCCAGGAAAAGGGAGCAATAAGTGACGATCAAGGAACTCTGCCGCACGTCGGTGGCCTGAGCAGCTCAAGAGCGTAAGGCGTGAGGTGGTTTGGCTCCTCACACGAAATTCTTTCCCGGCACGGGAAGAGCTCATCGGCCTCTCGCCGGGCGGGGATGTCCCCCATGGTCCCTCATCCGCCCACCAAAGCCCGGAGGAAGAAGAGGAGGTTGGCCGGGCGTTCGGCCAGGCGGCGCATGAAGTAGGGATACCACTGGCTGCCGTACGGGACGTATATGCGCATCCGGTATCCCTCATCCACCAATTGTTGTGCGCGCTCCCGACGGATGCCGTAGAGGAACTGGAATTCATAATCGTCCGGGGAGAGATCCAACCGCCGGGCCAGCGCGTTGGCGTACTGGATGACCGCCTCGTCATGGCTGCCGATGGCCGCGAAGCTCCCCTTGGCCCGGGCCTCCGGAGCCCACATCTGGCGGATCAGCGCGAAGAAGGCCTCGCGAATGCGTTCTCGGTCCCGCAGGGCAATGGAGGGGGGTTCATCGTAGGCGCCTTTGACCAGGCGCAGGTTCGCGATGCCCTCCTCGATGAGCTGGGCCACATCCTGAGGAGTCCGGTACAAGTACGCCTGCACTACTGTGCCCACGTTGTCGAACTCCCGCCGGACGCGACGGTAAATTTCCAAGGTGATGTCCGTGTACGCGGAACTCTCCATGTCAATGCGCACAAAGCGTCCCACCTCCGCGGCCTTGGCCGCGATGCGCCGCACGTTCTCGTAGGCCAGGGTGTCATCCAAGTCCAGCCCCAGGTGGGTGAGTTTCACCGAAACCCCGCTGCGCAACCCGTGCTGGTCGATGGCATCGAGTGCGACTTCGTACGCGTGGGCGGCCTCTTGGGCCTCCTCCGGCGTGGTCACGTTCTCACCCAGGTGGTCGAGGGTGGCCTCCATCCCCCGGGCGTTCAACTGCCGGATGACTTCCACCGCATCGGCCAATTCCTCCCCCGCGACAAAACGGCGGGCCACCCGCCGCGAGGGGGGAAATTGGATGATGAGGCGTTGCATGCGCTCACTGCGCGAGAGGGCGAATAACACACGGCGTACCACGTTGTACATGGTCTCCCCCTTGTTGACCGACCACTCGGTCGGGAATCGGGCTCTCTCATCCGCTGGACGATGGTGGACGTTTGAGCCCCGGGCGCGGTCTACCCTGCCTCAGATTTTGGGCGAATGATGTAAGCACACCGGGTATCCCCCCTGACAATGTGCTCACGCCGCTGGATGTCCACATCCCCCAACACGCGGCGCAGGAAGATCTCCTCGGTCGCGCAGGCCTGGGGGAACTGTTTGGCCACTTCCTGAATCGCGCAATGATGCTCGCAGAGGAAAAACGCACCGTCCTCCCGGGACCATTCGGCCAGGTATCCCTCCCGGTTCAGCACCTCGGCCAGGCGGGCCACCCGTTCCTCCAGGGGCAGATTCTGAAAGAGGGGAAGCAACTCTTCCGCGCGGCGTTGAGCCCGTTTGGAGAACAGGTGCCAAATGGCCTCTTCCCCGAACGTGTCCCGCACGTAGTTCAACAGTTCGATGCTCAAAGCCGCGTACCGCTGGTCAAACTGAGCGTGGGCCTTGGGCGTCAACTCGTACACATGCCGTGGGCGTCCTTGGCCATGGCGCACGCGCTTGTACGTGACCAGGCCTTCATCTTCCAATGAAGCCAGATGCCGTCGTACCCCCATGGGCGTGATGTGGAGAAGTCGGGCCAAGTCCTGGGCTGTTGCCTGGCCCAGGATCTTCAGCGCGACGAGAACCCGACGCCGGGTAGGCACATGCGGGTCTTCGAGGGCCGGGTGTTTAATGTCCATCTGTCCTTTCCGCTCATTGACCGACACATCAAGGTCGACTCGGCTGAAGAAAACTCAACAACAACTCATCCGTCGTTCATCGTCCGTCGTGGGTGCAAATGCCATTATACCCGCTGTACGGGATTAGGTACAAGCACGCACCCAACGGGCAGAGCGTCCCGGGCAACACAGTCCCGCCGTCACTTTTCGATTTCCCCTACATTGATCTATACTGGGTATTGGGCAGTCTGATGGATCAAACGTGAAACTCGATCGCCCATCCATCGGATTGGCAGCAGCCAGAGAAGGGCTTTGCGGGCGTGGCGAGGATATCGGATTCTCGCCAAAGGGCGGGCCCCACCACTGCAGGTTTTGTCCGTCAATCGGCCATCGGCTGTAGAGCAAGGAACAACAACATGACAATCGAGACACCCGCATCCATCTCCTCCATCGCCTTAGCCACCGGGCTGAACCGATTGGCCTCTCTCCGAGGTGTGCGCGCGTTCTGGGCAGAAGCCATCTCCTGGCTCCGGGAACTCACCGCCGCAGAAGCCGTCCACCTCCTTTACCTCGGCGCTCGACATATCCGCCTGACCGAAGGGGACATGTCCGGCACGGTCATCACGTACCTGGAAGAGTGGGAAAAACGGTGGTTCACCTCGCCCACCCTCCCCCAAGAAGGCGTCCAGGGCGTCCACGTGACCAATGAATACCTGACCTCGGACAACAAACGGCTCATCCAATTCCCCCTGGTCATGGAAGGGGGCTCCCGAGGGGCCATCACCTTTGTCTTTCCCCCCCACGAGGGTGAACTGGTCTACCATCCCACGTTCCAGACCGTGCTGCGCACCTTGGCCAGCATGGCCCTCCTCCAGGATAACTTGGCCATCAGCCAGGAGCGGTTGGATCAACTCCTCCTGTTCTACCAGATCGGGCAGAACCTGGCGTCGAGCCTGGACTTGCAAGAAGTGCTCCGGGAGATCATCGAGCTAACTACGGTGGTGTTGAACGCGGAAGCTGCCACCTTGTTCCTCCTGGATGAGGAACGCCATGAGCTGGTCTTTGCCATTCCCACCGGCGAAAAGGGCGCGCTCCTCCAGGAATTCCGCATCCCCGCGGACCAAGGTGTGGCCGGATGGGTGGTGGCCACCGGACAACCGGCCCTCATCAACGATGTCCGCTCCGATCCTCGCTTCCTGCAGAAGGTGGACACCCAAACGGGTTTCGTGACCCGCAATCTCCTGTGTGTGCCCCTCCAGTATCGGGGCCGGATCATCGGCGCGCTGGAGACTTTGAACAAGCAAAGTCCCCACGGCTTCACCAGCGAGGACCTCTATTGGCTGACGACCATGGCGGCTCAGGCAGCCGTCGCGGTGGAGAACGCGCGGTTGTACGAAAGTCTTCGGCAGGAGCGAGACCGGATTATCGCGGTGCAGGAGGATGTGCGACACCGCCTGGCCCGGGCCCTGCACGACGGTCCGGCCCAGGATCTGGCCCGGGTTTTGCTGGATTTGGACTACGCGCGCAAGTTGTTGGAAAAACGTCCCGAACAGTTGCCCGATATCCTGAACGAAATCGAAAACCTGGTCCGGCGCACCAATCGGGATATCCGCCAATTCCTCTTCGAACTGCGGCCCGTCATCCTGGAAACCCGGGGGTTGGTCGCCGCGCTCAAGTACTACATACGCCAGTGGCAGGAGGAGGAAGGGCTCGCCTGTGAATTGGAGGTGCGGGACTTCCCCGAGGTGGACACGCAAGTGGCCGGCATTATTTTCAGCATCGTGCAGGAGGCGTTCAACAACCTGCGCAAACACGCTCGGGCCCAACATGTGTGGATTCGCCTCCTGCGAGACGGGGATGTGGTGCGGGTGGAGATTGAGGACGACGGGGTGGGGTTTGATGTGAAGCAGGTGCTGGACCAGTACGATGAGCGCAACAGTTTTGGGCTGCTCAACATGCGGGAACAGGCCGAATTGCTGGACGGCCGGTTGACGTTCCTTTCCCCTTCCCCTCGCCTGCAACGGGGAACTTTGGTACGGGTTGAGTTCCCGTACGAACGGGTCAAGAGAGCACGCTGATTGCCGGGCAAAACTCGGTCGGACCTGGGCGGGGTTCCGGTGTTCTCGCCCTGTGTTGGGGAAGAGTTCTTGGTGGACGGGTGGGCTTCGCCCGCCAACCACCAAAAACCGGTCTCCAGCACAAGTATCTTGACATGTCAGTCCATCAGAGATCACGTCCAGAGTAAAACGCGTATCTGGACAATTCCCATAAACAAGACATGTGTCAGCTGTTCCCGTCCACGTCTACAGTCTTAAGGGCCTATTGCATTCTCCTGGCAAAAGGATATAATGGGGGCTAAAGGCGGCAAAAAGCGGTAATACCGGACGATAGCTGATAGACGATTGTAGACGCTTAGCGTTGATTTGTAGTTGATGGTTAGCAGGGGATAGACGACCGACGACCGACCACCGACGAACGACGGACGACCACGGTTGGTTACCATCTTACTCTTTAATCGTCAATCGTTACTCATTACTCAACACCACTCATCGAACCGGACAAGGCCATGAACTGGCACATGTTGATCGCACTCATCATCGCACATCTATTGGCCGATTTCCCACTACAGACGGACTACATTTACACGCTCAAAGTACGTGGGAACTGGGGCATCATCCCCCACGTGCTCGTGCATGTGGTCGTGACCGCGTTCCTGTTGGCCACACCGCTCCACTACTGGCCCCTTCTCTTGGGCATCTTTGTAAGCCACTACCTCATCGACTGGCTGAAATTGCATTTGCCCTGTCCGAACCCTGTGCGCGCGTTTTTGCTGGACCAGGCCATGCACCTGGTCACGTTGACCGGCTTTGCCCTGTGGATGCCCTCGGTTCAGGTGATCATCCCGCCCCACATCTTGCTCCTCCTCTTCCCCTACGCGCTGATTCCCGCACTCCTCGTCTTCCACTCCATCCGGAAGAGCTCCCACCAACGGGGACTCTCCCCCGCGAACTGTCGCACCCTCGCCCGCTTGGCCGGATTCCCCCTCCTCATCACTCTTCTCTTCCTGCGCGGCGGATGAGCGGTGTCTCATGAACCAGGCACGCGTGTGGGCCGACCAGGTCAAGGAAAAAGCCCGGCACTTGGGCTTCGACGCGGTAGCCATCGCGCGAGCCCACGAATCCCCCTTTGCCCAACACTTCCTCACCTGGGTGGAAGAGGGATACGCGGGCACGATGCACTACCTGGCCCGAGACCCTAAACGGCGGACGCATCCCCAAAACCTGCTCCCGGACGTCCGTAGCCTCATCATCGTAGCCCGCAACTACTGGCACCCCGCGCCCCCCGCGGAGATCTGGAATGACCCTTCCCGGGGGCGCATTTCCCGCTATGCCTGGGGACAGGACTACCACGATGTCCTCAAACCCCGGCTCTTCGCCCTGGACGCGTTCCTGAGGGAGCTGAGCGGACGCACCACGTACGGCCGCGCGTACGTGGACACGGGTCCCATCCTGGAACGGGCCTGGGCCCTGGAAGGCGGACTCGGCTTCATCGGCAAGAACACCTGCCTCATCCACCCACGCCTGGGCTCCTGGCTCTTCCTGGGCGTCCTCCTCGTCCCCGAGGCGTTGGAACCCGACCCACCTCCTACACTGGTGACCTCCGATCCCCCCCTCTGGCGATGGCCGGACGGCACCACGGGCACCTGTGGTCATTGCACCCGGTGTTTGGACGTGTGTCCCACGCGGGCGTTTGTGGCCCCTTACGTTCTGGACGCGCGACGGTGCATCTCCTATTTGACCATCGAACTCCGAGGCCCCATCCCCCACGACATGCGTCCGCTCATGGGCAATTGGATCTTCGGGTGTGACGCCTGTCAGGAAGTGTGTCCCTGGAACCGCCGCTTTGCCCGCCCCACCGATGAGCCCGCGTTCCAACCGGAGCCGGACCGGATAGCCCCGCGGCTGCTCGAACTCATCCGTCTGGATGAAGCCGCGTTTCGGCAGCGCTTCCGCAAGACGCCCGTATGGCGGGCCAAACGGCGGGGGCTGTTGCGCAACGTGTGCGTGGCCATCGGCAACTGGCGGAGCCCGGAAGCCCTGCCCGCGCTGGAACAGACCCTCGCCGGGGAACCCGAACCTCTCATCCGCGGGCACTGCGCCTGGGCCCTGGGCCGCATCCCCGACTCAAAAGCCCGGCGGCTGTTACAACGCTTCTGGGAAAAGGAGGAGGACCCCTACGTGCGGGAGGAGATCGCCCACGCGCTCGAACACGCGGATTAGCAGCGCACCCCCGTTCATCGTCAATTGTTACACGCCCCGCCCTTTTTCCAGGGGAGCCATTTTTTCCCGGCCGGGGAACCTTGTGCTAGAATGCCCACACTCTTGGTGCTGATTGTCCAGTCACTCATGTAAGGAGGCGATATATCTATGAAATGGCATCGTGTGATCTGGTTGACAGGGCTTATCGCCTTGGTCATCCTGGCCGCGTGCGGATCGCCCAAACCGGTCCCCACGCCCACACCGACCCGACAGCTCAAGCCCACCTTCACACCGACACCGCCGGCCATGACCGAACCCACATCACCCCCTTCGGCGGCCCAACCGACCAAGGTGGTAACCCAACCGCAGGCGACCAACACCCCCACATCCACGCCCGTCCCGCCCACAGAGACGCCCACACCCACGTGGACACCCACACCCCGGCCCGAGGTGGTCGTCCAGACCCAGCGGCTGAACGTGCGCGCGGGGCCGAACATCCTGCACCCGCGCGTCGGCCAAGTGAAACAGGGGGATGTGCTGGAAGTCATCGGCAAGAACCCCTCGGGATCGTGGTGGCAAGTCCGCCTGGCCAACGGGACCATTGGCTGGGTCTACGCCAAACTCGTCTCAGAACAGGGGCCCACCGGGGACGTGCAGGTGGCCCAGAACATCCCCACACCGCCGCCCACACCGACGTGGACACCCACCCCGCGTCCCACACCCACGCCCACGCCCAGCTACGTGTACAACAAGGCCGTGCTGTACAACTGTGAGCCCAACGCGGGCATTACCGAAGTCCACGGAACCGTCTACTACAACCATCAACCGCACAACGGCGCGCTCGTCGTCTTCAGCACCCGGCCGGATGGCCCCTGGGTCACAAAGCCGGTGATCAGCGGCCCGCATCCGGGGTATCCGGACTGGAACGCGGGCTTTTACTCCCACATCATCGGCTGGAATCAGGCGCGCGGCGGGGATTGGTACTTCTGGATCGTGGATGAGAGCGGCAAGCGCATCTCCATTATCGCCAAAGTGCACACGGATGATGTGGCCGGTCCGGGCAAATGCCAGAAGTGGACCCTGGATTGGGACACGAACTGAGGAAGTAGAGGGATCCGTCGAACGCGAAAGGCGGGCCGGGCTTTGCCCG
>JAADDB010000227.1 GCA_013154135.1 Chloroflexota bacterium | reverse complement strand
TCGAACCCCACCATCTCGAAGAGTTCGGCCTGGTTTAATCATGGATAAGCACTCCATATAGGCGATCACCACGAGACAGATAGGCGATTTCTCGGTTATGAAAGCTATCGCCAGGTGAAAGTACTCTATCCAGGTTGTACTGGGCCTTGAAAAGGGGCGCTATGGCCTTCCGCAAGTGTCTAAAAAAGGGCGTTTTTTCGTGCTTCGCCTGCTGATTGCGCAAAATCTAGGTTAATCGTTACTCCTTACTCGTTAGCCTTTTCTCCTGTTCGTCAGCCGGGGCGTTTGTCCAAAGTCCAGTTCTCTGTATAATGCGGATATTCAAGTGATGCCAAGGAAGCCGGCTTGCCCGGCACAACGCCGCACAAATTCACCGGTTGGCCCCAGGGCTTCCCGCACCCTGGGTGTTCGGAAAGGGGGATGCGATGCGTTCGGAAACCATCTTCGATATCATCCGCTTGCCCGAGGAGGAAATCCGACGGCGCTTCAAGCAACTGAAAGCCCGATTACCTCGTCTGTACCGGGATGTGCTGCCCTATCGTCACACACCCCGCACCGTGGTCGTGATCCCCAGTCTGACGCTGGACCAAGAAGTCCTCTCCAAAATCAAGGGAATCAACTACTACGAGGAGCGACTTCTCTACTATTTGATGATGCTCCAGTTGCCGCGCACCCAGGTCATTTTTGTGACCAGCCAGGCCATTGACCCGGCCATCGTGGATTACTTCCTGAACCTGCTGCCCGGCGTGCCGGGGTCCCACGCGCGCGATCGTCTGACCTTGCTCTACTGCCACGACGCGAGCTCCCTCTCCTTGACCGAGAAAATCCTCGCCCGGCCCCGCCTGATCCAGCGCATTCGTTCCGCGATCCAATATCCCGAGGCCGCGTACATGGAGTGCTTCAACTCCACTCCCCTGGAACGGCGTTTGTCCGTGTACTTGGGCATCCCCCTGTACGCAAACGACCCGGACCTGGACTATTTGGGGTCCAAGAGCTGGAACCGGCAGATCTTCAAGGAAGCGGGCATCCCCCACCCGGATGGGTTCGAACACCTCCGAGACGAGCAGGACGTGATCCAGGCGCTGGCTGCACTCAAACAACGTCATCCGGACTTGCGGCGGGTGGTGGTGAAGCTGAACGAAGGCTTTTCCGGCGAAGGGAATGCCCTGTTCGACTTCTCCGGCGCTCCGGAAACGGACTTGGAAGCGTGGATCGCCCGGGTCCTGCCGGAACGGTTGCACTTTGAGAACCCCCAGGAGACCTACGAGCGGTTCATGCGCAAATTCGAGGAGATGGGCGGGATCGCGGAAGTCTTCATCGAAGGGGATGAAAAACGCTCCCCCTCGGTGCAGGGGCTCATCAACCCCTTGGGGGAGGGCACCATCGTTTCGACGCACGAGCAAATTCTGGGCGGGCCCACGAAGCAAGTGTACTTGGGCGCGGCCTTTCCCGCACTGCCCGATTATCGGATCCGGTTGCATGAGATGGGCCGGGAGATAGGACGGGTTCTCAGCCGGAGGGGATCCATCGGTCGCTTTGCTGTGGACTTTGTCAGCGTGCGGCGGCCCGACGGGGACTGGGATCTCTATGCCCTGGAGATCAACCTGCGCAAGGGCGGGACCACCCATCCCTTCATGACCCTGCGATTCCTCACCCATGGGGAATACAACTTGGAGGATGGGATCTACTACACAGGAACGGGGCAACCCCGCTATTACTACGCGACGGACAACATCTACAACACCGCGTACAAAGGCCTCACCCCATCGGACCTGATGGACATTTCCGTGTGCGAGGGGTTGCACTTCCACGCGGGCACCCAGGAGGGCGTGGTCTTTCACCTGATCGGCGCGTTGTCGGAACACGGGAAACTGGGCGTTGTGAGCATCGGCGCCACGCCCGAACGGGCCGAAGACCTGTACCACAAGACCATCGCCGCGCTGGATCGGGTCGTTGTGGATGGAGGGAAATGCCAGAATCCGCCCCGCACCAGCGAGGAAGCCACCGCGCCTACCCACTTCCGCCCCTGGTGGGGGATAGAGAAGTGAATGGGTAAACGCGGTGAGCGGACAACACCCCGTGTTCCCTGCAACGGACGGGCCCGTCCCTCGGCCGGACGCGGGCGTTTTCGCTCTGTTGGGTCAACGACCAACGACCACCGACCACCGACGAACGACGAGTGACCACCGACCACCGACGGACGACCAATGACGGATGACGAGGGACGGTTGGGCCCTCATTGTGGGCCGTGCGTGGCCATTCCCCCTTTAATCGTTACTCGTTAATCGTCAATCGTTACTCCTTACTCATCCCTTCTGCGCCTTGTCCAAAGTCCGGTCTTGTCCTACTATATTGGGAGACACGTCATATGTGAAGACCAGAAGACCTAAACCCTCGTGGAGGGCCACCTCCTGGGAAACATCTGAACAGAGAACGGTAACAGACCATGAGCGTACACCCATCGTCCAAAACAGAGATTCGGCCGGCAAAGCCCCGGACAACGGTGCAAGTGACCTTTCCGGACCAACGCGTCTTTGAAGGACCCCCGGGCACCCGGTTGGAAGCCTTTATCCAGGCCGCGTATCCTAACCCGCGCGTCCCCATTGTCGCCGCGGTTGTGGATTCCATCCTGCGGGAACTCACCTACATCCCCCCGCGCGACGTCACCGTGTCCCCGGTGGACATGAGCACAATGGACGGGATGCGCATCTACCGACGCTCGCTGCTCCTCCTCCTCTTGGCCGCTTTTGAGGACCTGTTCCCCGATGCCCAGCTGGTGGTGGAGCATTCCCTCACCTTCGGCGGGTACTATTGCGAGGTGGAGGGGCGGGATCCCTTGTCCGAGGAGGAGCTCCAGCGCCTGGAAAAGCACATGTGGGAGTTGGTGGAAGCAGACCTGCCCATTGTGAAGGAGGAAGTCCCCTTGGAAGAGGCCCGGCGTCTCTTCCAGGAGCGGGGCGCGGATGACAAAGTGCGCCTCTTTCGCTTCCGCGAGAAGGACTATGTCACCCTGTATCGGTTGAAGAACACGGTCGACTACCTGCACGGCTACATGGTTCCTTCCACCGGGTACATTCGAGTTTTCGGGCTCGCGGCATACGAGCCCGGTTTTGTCCTGCGTTTTCCCCACCGGCATGAGCCCCTGAAGCTCCAGCCCATTACCCATCTTCCGCGGCTGGTCGCGGTCTTTCGCCAGCACAGCCGCTGGATGGAGCTGATGAACGTCATGGACGTGGGGAGCCTGAACGAGAAGATCCACGAGGGCAAAATCCAAGAACTCATCCTCATCGCGGAAACCCTTCACGAACAGTGTCTGGCGAACATCACCCGGGAGATTACCAAGCGCGGGAATGTGCGCATCGTCCTCATCGCGGGGCCCTCGTCTTCCGGCAAGACCACCTTCAGCAAGCGGCTTTCCGTCCAGCTCTTGGCCTCGGGCATCCGACCGTTTGCCATCAGCATGGATGATTACTTCGTCAACCGGGAGGATACCCCGCGCGATGAGGAGGGCAACTACGACTTCGATTCCCCCCAGGCCCTGGACATCGACCTTCTCAACGAACAACTGCACGCGCTCCTTCGGGGTGAGGAGGTCACCCTGCCCCGTTTCGACTTCATCACCGGGCATCGGGGCTGGGGGCCCACTGTGCGGCTGCACCCGGACCAGGTCATCATCATGGAGGGCATCCACGGGCTCAACCCCCTCATCGCCCAGAACGTGCCCCAGGAACACACATTCCGCATCTACGTCTCGGCCCTGACCGTTTTGAACCTGGACCGGCACAACCGCATCTCCACCACGGACACACGGCTCATCCGGCGCATCGTGCGGGATGCCCGCACTCGCGGTCGTGACGCGGAAGGGACCATCCTCATGTGGGGCAACGTGCGCCGGGCCGAACGTTTGTACATCTTCCCCTACCAAGAACACGCGGACATGATGTTCAACTCCGCGCTGGTGTATGAACTGGCCACCTTGCGCACCTACGCGGAACCCCTCCTGCTCCAGGTGGAACCCACTTCCCCCGCGTACATGGAGGCCCGTCGGTTGGTGAGTTTCCTGCGCTGGTTCCTCCCCCACAAGGACGGCTCATCCATCCCCAATGACTCCATCCTGCGGGAATTCATCGGCGGGTCCATTTTGGAGGAATTCAACATCGGCGTGGAGATTGCCCAAACCCACACATGGCGAGCCATTGACTCGTGAGAGGAAACCCAACATGTTGGTTGATCCTGCGGTCTTCCGGCCCAACCCCAGACGGAAAATCTACGCCGCCGTTCTGGAAGCAGCCCTCCAGGCGGTAAGCCCGGACACATGTGTCCGCCAGAACATGGAGCGTTCGCACCGTTACGTGCGCTCCGGCGGCGTCATTTACGACTTGGAAGAGATAGGGCACATCCACGTCATCGGTGGGGGAAAGGCCACGGCCGCGATGGCCCGGGCCGTCGAGGACATCCTGGAGGAGCGGGTTGACCGGGGGTTGGTGGTGGTCAAGGACGGCTATCGGGTTCCCACCCGTCGGGTGGAAGTCCGGGAGGCCGGGCATCCCATCCCTGACGAGCGAAGTGTGGCCGCGGCCCAGGCGATTTTGTCCATTGCCCACGACGCCGCGGCGGATGATCTGGTCATCGTCCTCATCTCCGGCGGAGGTTCCGCCCTGCTCACCTATCCCGCGGGGGACATCACGCTGGAGGATATGCAGCGGACCACGGATTTGCTCTTGCGTTCCGGCGCGACCATCAACGAGATCAACGCGGTCCGCAAGCACTGCTCCCGCATCAAGGGGGGACAACTGGCCCGCCACATCGCTCCGGCCCGAGCGTTGGGGCTCATCCTCTCCGATGTCATCGGTAACCCCTTGGACGTCATCGCGTCCGGCCCTTTGGCCCCGGACCCGACCACGTTCCAAGATGCGTGGGCCGTGTTGGAACGCTATCACCTGGTTCCGCGCATCCCCGCACGGGTGCGCGCCCACCTCCAGGCCGGGCTCGAAGGCCGTATCCCCGAAACCCCCAAACCCGGCGACCCCATCTTCGACCGGGTGCACATGGTCATTGTGGGGGACAACGCGCGCGCGGCAGAGGCCGCGGAGCGCAAAGCTCAGGAGTTGGGGTATAATACCCACATCCTCTCCACTTTTGTGGAAGGGGAAGCCCGGGAGGTGGCCCGGGTGGTGGCCGGGTTGGGCAAAGAGGTGGTGCGGTACAATCGCCCCCTGCCCGCGCCGGCTTGTCTGATCCTGGGGGGCGAGACTACGGTGACCGTCCGGGGCGAGGGGAAGGGCGGGCGCAATCAGGAGTTGGCCCTTTCCGCGGCTGTGGCCTTGGACGGATGGGATCGGGTGACGGTTGTAGCCCTGGGAACGGATGGAACGGACGGTCCGACCGATGCCGCGGGGGGCATGGTGGACGGGCGCACATTGGCCCGGGGCCGGGCCGCGGGTTTGGACGTGAACCGGTATCTCGCGGAGAACAACGCGTACCCCTACCTGGCTGCAACCCAGGACTTGCTCATCACCGGTCCCACCCTAACCAATGTGAACGACTTGATCTGCGTGTTTGTTGAGGAACGATAGAAAGCTCGTGTAAGCAGCACCGAGCCCACCTTACTCATTACTCGTAGAGAAGGAGGAACCACACAGCATGTCCCATATTCGCACCGTTGCCATCATTCT
>JAADDB010000070.1 GCA_013154135.1 Chloroflexota bacterium | reverse complement strand
CGGGCTAAATGGGGAGAAGCCCCCGCGGGGGCTCTATATGGACACGTAACCGGCCAGGAATCGCCACCCTCGGCCCATGATAGCCTCCCGCCCTTTTACTCGTTACTCGTTATGCGTTAGGCTTTATGCGTTAGGCTCTTCGCCCATCCACCCTACCTCGTCCTCCGGCCAACCCCTTTAATCGTTACTCATTAATCGTCAATCGTTACTCCTCCCTCCTCACCCCTTTTCCCAGGGAAGCCGAATCGTGATGTGTTCCTCAAGCAAAGTGTTTGGTGGCCTCTGTTGTCCGGAATAGCTTCCTCCTGGAGGGTATGGTATACTTGGGTGCTGGACCTGATGCCCGGTAGCAGCTGGGTGGCTCTTCTCAGGGGTGAAGACATAGGCTACAACCGGCTCTCTTCAACATGTCAGGTCAATTGAGGAAAGGAGAAGAGATGCGTTCTCTTTTACTGCATATCAAGAAGTACTTGTACCTTTATGTAGCCGTTGATTTCCTTTTGGCGTTGTGGGTTGGCTTGCATGTGGATATACGTCAGCTGAACATGAAGCCTGTGAGCTTGTTGGCCGTTTTCTTGATGTTATATCCCATGCTCACCGGCATGGTGGTGGAGAAGGTGAAACGGGCCGGCCGGAATTATCGGCTGATAGGGTTGACGTTGTTTTTCGCCTTTTTCGTAGCTTCGGGGACCGCGTATGTCCTCTCTCGTACTCTGTTGGCCGGTCAGCCCGAGTTGGCGTTGGCCATCATCTTGGTCGGTGCAATCCCCTGTTCCAACATGCTCATTGGCTGGAGCGGCATTGCGGACGCGAGTGTAGAAGACGCGTTGGTTATTGCCGTTGTGGGCTTGTTGCTCATCCCTTTCCTTTCCCCCCTGATTGTACGCTGGAGTGGGGGACCTCTTTTGCCCATTCGTACGGCGGATTTGGTTTTGAACTTGATGCTTTATATCATCGTGCCCCTGATCTTGGGATACGTGACCCGACGGGAGATCATTCGTCGGCGGGGAATGGCTTACTTCATGGAGGTGAAGAAGTATTTCCCGGGTGTTTCCGCTTTGGGCATCTTGCTCATCGTGTTCTTTTCTGTGGCTAAAGTGGCGCCAAAGGTGGTCCAGCAACCCCAGATTTTCTTGTTGGTGGCCGGGGCCCTGTTCTCTTATTACATCGTTCAGACGATTTTAGCCCTTTTAGCGGCTCGTCTGTTTCACTTGGATTACGCCCAAGGCATGATCCTCCTCCTGGGAGCAACAGCCAGTTCCCAAGCCATCTCCCTGGCCCTGGCGGCCACATTGTTTGGGGGCTTGACGGTGTTTGCCTTATCCTTCAAACCCATTCTCCAGGTTGGGTATATCATGTTTCTCATTTACGGACTCGGCGGGCATATCCGGCGTTTTCTGGAATAGCCATGCGCCATATGAGGATTTGAAAGCACCATGGTCATTACAACGCGCACATTGGCCTGGCTGGGATTGGGGATTTTCCTGTTGGGTGTGATCATCTTGGGCGTCTTTCTCCAATATGTTCCCCCCACACCGCCCACCGTGGCCTTGCTCTTTTTCTTCACCTTCATCACCGTGGCCGCCCTCGGCGTGGCATTGCACGCGCTCTTCCTCCTGGCCCGGGGGAAATCTGCGCCCGAAGGTACCCTGTTCCACGGGGCATGGTTAGGGCTGATGGCTTTGGTTCTCTTGTTCACCTTGTACTTGGGATTGCTGGATTGGATTGTGTTCGGCACCATTTTCATGTTGGGAATCTTGGGAGAGGTGGTGTACCTCTACTATCGGCGGATGCCGGAATTGACCCAAGCAGCGTCAAAGACCCCACGACGTGTTCTCCCCTCCAAGACCAAGACCCGAGTAAAAGGGGTGCGCAAGCGTTCGGCCAAAGGGGAAGGGAAGAGCACCAAATCGCGGGGCAAGTCCAAGAAGAAATAAAGAGCGGCCACCATGGCGTACTTCGTCCTCGTCGTCCTCCTCGGCACAGCCCTCATCCTGGCCCTGGACCGTTGGCCGGTGGATGTGGTGGCTTTGGGGGTACTCATCCTCCTGGTGGTCACCCGGGTCCTCACGGTGGAGGAGGGGCTGGCCGGATTTTCCGCGCCGGTGACGATTATCGTCGCGACCACTTATATGTTAGGCGCCGGCCTGCGTCGTTCGGGCGCGGCCGCGGCCATCAGCGACCTGCTGGTGCGGATCGCGGGCCCCAACGAAGTACGCCTCATCGTCAGCCTGGTCCTGCTGAGTGGGTTCCTCTCCGCGTTCATGTCCAACCTGGCCGTCTTTGCCCTCATGCTCCCGGCCACTTTGACCTTGGTTGAGCGCTACAACCTGCGCCCGGGACGGGTTCTGCTCCCCATGGCCATTGGCTGCAACGTGGGCGGCCTCCTCACGTTGCTGGGTTCCACCCCCAACCTGGCCGCGTCCGACATGTTGGCCCAGGCCGGGTACGAACCCCTGCACATGTTCTCCTTCACCCCTATTGCCCTGCCCGCGCTCTTGGTGACGGCCGGATACTTGGCCCTATTCGGCTCCCGTTTCCTGCCCACGGGGGAAGTGCACACGCGCGTCCAACCTTCCCTCAAGGAAATCGCGCGGGAGTACGGCCTGGAGCGGGGACTTTACACCCTACGAGTCCGGCGTCATTCCAGCCTTATCGGGCGTCCCCTGCACGAGCTGAACTTACGCGAGGCCTACAACGTGTCCATCCTGGAAGTCCTGCGCGGGGACACCCGTTTCTCCCCACCCACGCCGGACTTGACCCTCGAACCGGGGGACATTCTGGTGGTGGAAGGAAAACCGGGCGCGGTGGCTCAGCTGGCCGCGCAGCACGATTTGGAAATGTTGGGCCGAGTGTCCCTGGAGCGCGTGGCCCAACAACTGCCGGAGGGCGTGGTCTTCGCGGAAGTGCTCATCCCCCCGCGTTCGCCCCTCATCGGGCGTACCCCCGTGGAAGTGGGGCTCCGTACCCGATTCGGCATCCACGCGGTGGCCCTTCTGAGGGAGGGAGAGGTGATCACAGAAGGCGTGCGCACCACCCGTCTACGGGTGGGGGATAGCTTACTGGTGCAGGGCACGCGAGCCGGCCTGCGCCGCGCGGTGGATGAAGGTTGGCTCATTGTGGCCCACTACCTGGAACCCGAACCCGGTGCGGAACCCACGCCCAAGCTGTGGATCGCCACCGGCATCATGGTGGGCATGGTCCTCCTCGCGGGGACCGGTGTCCTCTCCTTGGTGACGAGTTCCCTGTTGGCCCTGCTCCTCATGGTCATCACCGGGTGTCTCAAACCGTACGAGATGTACCGGGTTGTCCACTGGCGGACGGTCATCATGATCGCGGCCTTGCTCCCCTTGGGTACCGCGATGGCAAAGAGTGGGGCTGCAGAACTCCTGGGGGAAGGGTTGAGCCAATTGTTCGGGCCGTGGGGAGGATGGGCCCTTCTCTCCGGCATCTTCTTCCTCGCGGTGGGGTTGACGCAAGTTCTCTCCAACACCGCGGTGACCGTGTTGTTGACGCCTGTGGCCTTGCACCTGGCCCAAGGACACGGACTATCCCCGCACATCCTGGCCTTGGCCGTGGTCTTCGGCAGCTCCAGCAGCTTCCTCACCCCCTTGACCGACGCGCTGAACGTGATGATCCGGGAGACGGGGCGGTATCGGTTCCGGGACTTCCTCCTGGCTTCCGCCCCCGCGGTGTTGACCTTTTGGCTCCTCCTCCTTCTCCTGGGGGGACGCTGATGGTGCTGTGGGGAAGAGTGCTTCAATCTGTTCGGCCAGGGCGTCATAGCCTGTGGGGATTACGGTGAGGGGGAGGCCCAACAGGCGGGCGGCTTCCTCGGCTCGGGCCCGGGTCTTGGGGTCTTCTTCCTGAGCCAACCAGACCACATCTGTGTAGTGCTGGAAGTACACATCCCGCAAGGACGGGTAGCGGTCCAGGCCCAGGCCTTTCCACACCAGCCCTCGGAACCCGCGGGCCAGGAAATCGGTGAGGAAGAAGGTGCCCGGTCGTTTCTCCATCTGCTCCTCGTACGCCTTGCCCCCGTAGATCGCGTAACAGTGGGGGCCGGGCAAACGCCGCGCGTTGGGGAAGCGTTCCAACACCCGGTCCAGCGCACCGCCGGTGCCGCAATCCCCATAGGCCACGATGACCCGTTGATAGCGGGGACTCAGGTTCTCCAGCTCTTCTTCCACGGCCCGGACAATGGCTCTGGGGTCGTTGTGCAGGCGCGCGGGGAGGATGTGGATGTCCACATCCCATCCCCGCTCCTGGGCCACATGTCGGATCTCCCGGGCCAGCGCGCCGCAGGCCAGAATGGCCACTTGGGCCACCGTTCCCTCCTATTTGGTCAGCCCCAGGGCTTGCGCCATCGCGCGGATGTGGTCCGGCGTGCTCCCGCAGCACGCGCCGATGTAACGGACGCCCAGGTCGCGCACGCGGCGAGCGTATTCGGCCATCACCTCCGGCGTGCCGTCGTACACGATCTCCCCGCCCTTCTGCCAGCGGGGGACGCCCGCGTTGGACTGGGCGATGAGGATCACGTCTTCGGGCTTGTGCGCGGCCATCTGCTCCATGGCCTGGATGGTCTCTTCCGGCCCGTTGCCACAGTTGCTGCCGATATAGCGGATTCCCCAGCCGTAGATGGTTTCCAAGGCTTGGGCCGGGCTGACGCCCATCATTGTGTGCCCGCGCGTGTCAAAAGTCATGGTGACCGCGATGGGCACCTGGTCTCCCACGGCTTGGCGGATGCCCTCGATCGCGGCCTGGACCTCTTCCAGGGCGCTCATGGTCTCCACGAGCAGGAAATCGACCCCGCCTTCGACGAGCGCGGCGGCTTGTTCCGCGAACGCGTCCCGGGCTTCCTCAAAGGAAAGGGTGCCCAGGGGGAAGAGGAGTTCCCCTGTGGGGCCCATGGAACCGGCCACCGCGATATCCTCACCGGCCACTTCTCGAGCGATGCGCGCGGCCGCGACGTTGAGCTCGTGGACCCGGTCTTGCAGGTTGTGCAGGGCCAGGCGGTAGCGGGTGCCGCCAAAGGAGTTGGTGGTGATGACCATGGAGCCCGCGTCCACATAGCCCCGGTGGACTTCTTGGACTTTTTCGGGGGCCTCCACGTTCCACAGTTCCGGCGCGCCACCGGTTGTCAGTCCCAGTTTCTGGAGCATGGTGCCCATGGCCCCATCCCCCAGGACGATTTCGTGTTCTTCAAAGAGCCGTTCGAATCTATTCATGTGGTTCAACCTCCAGCTGATGAGTAATGAGTAACGATTGACGATTAAGGGAGGGGGCGCACGGCCGTGCGCCTCTATCGTTTGTGAACAGCGATGTGCGGTCATGTCCGCCTACCCGTGCCTGATGGACGGACAAAACTCGGTTGTACTTTGGCGGCGGACAGGTTCGCACCTTGTGCCTGGCCTCTGTAGGGGCGGGTCTCAGACCCGCCCCTACCTCTTGGCGGCGGACGGGTCCGCGCCTTGGCGGGGCGCCGGTGTTCTCGCCCCGTGCCAGAAGAGTGTTTTGTGTGGTTTGCGGGCGGGAACGTCAGTGCCCGCCGCCGAGATGCTACGGAGTTTTCCGCGGAACCAACGATGCCGAGGGGAATTGGCGATTCAGGAGGTAGGGCCGCCTTTCCTAGGGTTACGTCTGGCCCTCGAGAGTCAGGACTTGATAAAAGCTCAGATCTCCTTCCCGGCCATCGGAGTAGAAGGATTCCACCACGGTCAAGCCC
>JAADDB010000005.1 GCA_013154135.1 Chloroflexota bacterium | reverse complement strand
AGCAGGCCGCTGCCCCGAAAGCGGAACTTGGCGAAAATGTAGCCGAACAGGGAACTGGTGAAGAGCACCTGGATCACGTTGGAGATGGCGATGATGGCCGAGTTGCGGTAGAAGAGGAGCAACGGCAGGTTCGGGTCGTGGAGGACCGTGCGGAAATTGTCCAGGGTGAAATGTTCGGGGAAGAAGGTGGGCGGGATGCGGCGGATCTCCGCGCCCGTCTTGAACGCGCCGAAGATCATCCAGATGAAGGGCAGAAACGCGACCAGACTCAGCGGCACCAGAATGAGGTACGCGGGGCGGAACCACTGCCCAAACACACGCCGGCGAATGCGCATCATTTCAACACTCATGATCACCTCTTGTGATAAATGGCGGTTAGCGGTTGGCGGTTAGCGGTTGGCAGATAGCGGTTAGCCGTTTGCCAACTGCTACCTGCTAACTGCTAACTGCCAACTGCCATCTGCCATCTGCCAACTGCCATCTGCCATCCGCTAATATTCCCATCGCGCCTTCAGGAACCGGGATTGAACCAACGAAATCGTCAAAATCATCAAGAACATGACCACGGACACCGCCGCGGCCCAGCCCATGCGCTGGAAGCGGAACGCGTAGTTGTAGATGTGCAGGAGCAGCACCTGGGTCTGGTACTTGGGCCCGCCGTCGGTCATCACCTGCACCAGGTCGAAAATCTGGAACGCGGAGATCATGGTCAGGATGGCCGTCAACTGGATGGTGGGCATGAGCAAGGGCAGCGTGATCTTGGTGAACATCTGCCACCCGTTCACCCCGTCGATGCGCGCGGCATCCCGCAGGTAATCGGGGATGCTCTGCAGCGCGGCGATGAAGATCACCAGGTTATACCCCATGTCCTGCCAGAGATAGGCGATGAGAATCGCGAACAGGGCCACGGGAATCCCCCAGATCGTCAGTTTGGGGTCCCCCAGCCAGTTGATGACCACCATATGGCCCAGGATCTTGCGCAAGATCGCGTTGAGCAGCCCCCGCTGGGGGTGGTAGATGTAGCCCCACATGATAGCCACGCCCACCGAGGGCGCGAGCACGGGCAGGAAGAACGCGGTGCGGAAGATGGGCCGCATGCGGCGGTGCACCGACTCGATGAGCACGGCCAGGGGCAGGGTGATCATCAGGTTCAGGGGGACCACCATCGCCGCGAAGAGGAGCGTGACCTTCACCCCGATGTGGAACGTGCGCACGTGCAAGGGCGCGTCGGGGGAGAAGTTGAGCATGGCCTGGAAGTGGGCCAGGCCCACAAAGGGATTGTCCCCGCCCAGGCCCAGGAACGGACCGCCGGCCCGCCGCGCGCTGTAGCGGAAAAAGGCCAGCGCGAACCCCCACAGCAAGGGGAACAGCGTCCAGAACCCCATGTACAGCACCAGCGGGATCACCGTGAAAGCAATAAATCGCTTTTGCGCGGCATCCACGCCGCGAAACCGAAACCATCGGCGGACGAACATAGCGCTCTCCAATTGAGTAATGAGTAACGATTGACGATTAACGATTAAGGGGGGCCGTAAGCGGAGGTAGTCCTAAGCAACCGCCCCCACTTACGGCCTACACTCCCTTTAATCGTTAATCGTTCACTTCCTACTTCATACTTTCCTGCACTGCCTGCTCGATGTTCTTCAACGTCTCCTCCGCGGTCTGGTTGCCCTGGAGGAAGTTCAGCACCTCGGGGTACGTGACCTCATACCAGACGAAGTCCCGGTCCGGGAACGCGCCCTCGTACTCGCCGTAGGGCAGGATCTCCAGGAAGGGCTCGAAGTACGGGAACTCGCCCACCAACTTCTCCTTGGCCGTGCCCTCGGTGTTGGCCGACAGCGCGGGCAGGGTGCCTGTGGCCAGGTTCCACTGGAGCGCGTTGTCCGCGTTCATGGTGACGAACTGGACGAAATCCCAGGCCACGTCTTTCACCTTGCTGTTGTTGGACACGGTGAGCCCCCAGCCCGACGCGGCCACGAAGGTGGGTTTATCCCCCTCGTAGGGTAGTTTAACGTATTTGGCCACTTTCACCACATCGGGATAATCCGCGCCGTACTCGGGGATGACCCAGGGGCCGATGACCGCGATGCCCACCAGTTGGTCGAAGAACGCGTCGCCTACCCAGTTCTCCTCATCGTTGAACAGCACGGGGTCGATGACCTTCTCATCCACAAAGCGCTTCATCAGGGCCAACGCCTTCTCCGCCTCGGGCGTGGTCACCTTGAACACGCCGTCCTGGAGGTACTGGCCGCCGTACTGGCGGATGAGGGAGTAGAACATGGTGGAGATGCCGTCCGCGTGGGTGAACATGAAGCCCGCGCGGGTCATCGCGCCATCCTCGATGACCGTCAGTTTCTTCGCGTCCTCGATGAGGTCATCCCAGGATCCCCAGCCCTTCTCGTAGTTCGTCGCGCCCACCTCCTGGGCCAACTTGGTGTTCACCAGGGCCGCGCCGTACTCGATGTTGAACTCCTGGGGCACGCCGTAGAGTTTGCCGTCGCAGATGTACCCGCCAATGGGCGGGCCGAAGAACATCCCCTGGGCCTTATCCACGGTGAGCATGTCCGCGGGGACCTCTGCCAGGTTGTTGCCCTCCGCGTAACTGCACACCCAGGACCCGAACATCTGCAGCACATCGGCCTCGGTGCCCGCGGGCAGCGCGGTCTGCAGGGTCTGGATGTACGTGTCGTAGTCGAAGGTCTCGAACTGGATGTCCACGTTGGGGTGTTCGGCCATGTACTTGTCGGCCAGGGCCTTGTACGCGTTGTTGAAGGACTCGTTCTGATGCGTCCACACCCGCAGGGTCACCTTCTCGGCCTTGGGCTTTTCCGGTGCCTGGGTGGGCTTCTCCGGTGCTTTTGTGGGCTGCTCCGCGGGCTGAGTGGCCGCGGGCGCCTGGGTGGCCTTGCCGCCACACGCGGCCAACAGGGCCAGGACCAAAATCAACAGAATGAGCGTATACCATCGGGACCGTTTACCGAACATGACCTGTCCTCCTTTCTGTGCCTCACAGTATGCAAAAGTTGGATGCGTGCACTACCGGATTTCCAATTCGCCCAGGACGTTCCACCCCCTTTCCTCATCCCATACTCCCTCGTTGGCGAAGCGGATACTGTACCGTGGGTCCTCTTGCAAGGATTCCATCCCGTCGGGAAGCCACAGGGCCAGCCGGTACCGGCCCTTGGGCATGAAAGTGGGCAACTGCGCTAAAAGGGTGACCTTCCGCGAGCCGGGATGCCACCACACAGGCCCGCCCGTGCGGACTTGAAATCGGTACGTCTTGGGACCTTCCAGGACCAGGTACACGGGCCGGGGGTTGATGGGATTGCCAAACCCCTCATTGCGCAGGAAGAGGGTCACCCGAAGGGGAGTGCCGGGGCTCAAGCGGGTGGGGAAGGTGGCCTTTTCCAGGACAAACCGGTACCCGAGCCGCCGTTGGATCTCCTCAAAACACCCCTCCCGTTTCCAGTTCCGGATGACGCGCTTGTTGTACACCAGGTTGAGGGCCTGGAAGTGCAGCCGTTCCATCTCCCGGATGGCCACATCACACCTTTGGAGGGGAGGATACACCCGACACGTCTCCCCACCGGCCGGCGTGTACCGGGTGGAATGGCTCAAGTACAGCTCATCCTCCTGTCGGGTGTTGCGCCCATCCCGGTTGTACGTGCCCACATCATCCTCAGAGGAGAGGAAGCAATCATTGTGGAACCCCAACCGAGCCTGGGGAAGGCCGGTATAGGCCTGATCCTGCTGGAGGGGTTGGGGATACCAACGGATGAGATCCCCCGGGTAGCGGAGTTGGATCATCCGGGAGCGGGGCAAGGCATCCAACAGGGCCCACACCACCGCCTTCTTGGCTTCGGGATCCCTGTCCAGCCCGTGGGTGGACGTGTGCCATTCGCCCCAGGCACCGATGAAGCCGGCCTGGAGCCACGCGAGCACGTCCGCGTTCTTCCGGAGCACCGGGGTCAACTGGTCGATGTGCTGCAAGATGTGAGGGAGATCCGCGTCCGGGAGGGATTTGGGGTACGGGCCGGCATTGTACGCGAAGCGGAGGACCAACTTCACCCCGCCCTCGCGGGCATGCGCGAATGCCCGGTCTAGTCCGTCCAGGAATTCTTGGGATAGGGGTTTCTCGCGGTAATCATCCAGGCGCACGTACGCGAAAACCAGGGTGGTGCCCAGGGAACGGAAGGAGACGAAACTGGTCTCCGGGGTCAGGCGTTCGACATAATAGCGGAACCCCCGTTCGGGGTTCAGCACCTCACCGGTCAGGGGGGAGAAGAAAACCGTTTGGGAGATGGGCTCGCGCGTGGGCGCGACCGGCTTGGAGGGCCGGACACAGTCGGCGAGGAGCATGCCGATGAGGATGACCAGTGTGCCCAGGATCGCTGAACGCCTCACCGTATTCCCTTCCTCTCACACCAAGGATTCGATCTTCACCACCGGACTCAAGTGTCGAGGGTGGTCGGGGTCCAGGCCGCGACTCACAGCCCGGTAGTAGGCCATCAACTGGAGGAGGGGCAGGTACAACACGCCTTGGAGCACTTCGGGCAGGCCGGAGTGGAAGCTCACGTCCGTCCCCTCCTCACCCAAGGAGAACGTGCGCCCGCCCAGGGCTCGCATCTCCTCCAACAGCGCCTGTTCGTGGGCCGAATTCCGTTGGGAGACCAGCCCGACCAGGAGGGTTGTCCGGTCGACCATGCTCATGGGGCCGTGGCGGAATTCCAGGAAATGGAAGGGTTCGCTGTGGGAAAGGCTCATTTCCTTCATCTTGAGGCTCGCCTCCGAGGCGAGGCCGTAGAGCATGCCGCTGCCCAGGAAGAAGAACTGTTGGATCTCCTCATCCGCGCCCAGGGCTTGGGCAATGGGATGCACGTGCTCTATCAACCCGGCTCCCAGGTCTGGGAGTTCCCACATGGCGTGGGCCAGTTCCTTGTCCCCCGCGGCCAGGACGGCCAGGGCCACCGCGGCCACGTACATGGAAGCGAAGGAGCGGGTTTGCACCACGCTCTCCTCCTGGCCCTTTTCCAACACGATGGTGTGGTCTGCCAGGGAAGCGAGGGGGCTATCCCCCCGGGTGGTGATGGCCCAGACGGGGCCCTGGTTCATGGCGCGGAAGCGTTCGACCGCGCGCAGGGTTTCGTCGGTGGCTCCGGAGCGGCTAATCGCGAAGAGGAGGGTGGGTGCTCCGTTGAGGACGGTGTCCGTGTTGAGGACGAGTTCACTGCCGGGCACGCCTCGGGCGGGGCGGTGGGTGAGGGCCTGGAAGAGGGAGGCTGCGGCGAGGGAGAGGTAGTAGGTGGAACCGCACCCGGTGAACAGGGCGAAAGGGGTTTCGAGCAACGGGCGTTGGGGGATGGGGGTGGAGAGGGTGCGTTCCAGCGCCTCCCGCCAGGCCATGGGTTGGGAGTGGATTTCCTGGAGTGTGACGGTCATCATATGTCCCTCCTGGTGGGTGAAGGCGAATTAATGAGTAACGATTGACGATTGACGATTAAGGGGGGGCGGCTGAAGGGCGAGGTCGGCCGGGATGGACGAAGTTGTAACGCATAACGAGTAACTGTCATACGCCAAAAGATCGTGAACGCTGGCAAGGCGCTAGTGAATGCACGAGGCGCCAACACATCGTGAACGCTTAGGTGGCTACCGATGGCCTAGCCTGCTGCAGCCATAGTCTCTCATGGACGCAGATATAGCCTTTTTGGGGTGTGAGAGCCCTGGTTGGCGCATCT
>JAADDB010000288.1 GCA_013154135.1 Chloroflexota bacterium | reverse complement strand
CATCACCTTGGGCACCGCCTCAATGGGACCAATGCCCATGATGTCAGGGGGAACGCCGGCCACGGCAAAGCCCACGAACCGGGCGATGGGTTTCAGCCCCAACTCTTCGGCCTTCTTGCGGCTCATCACCAACACCGCGGCCGCGCCGTCGTTCATCTGGGAGGAATTTCCCGCGGTCACCGTGCCCCCTTCCTTGAACACGGGCTTGAGCCGGGCCAATGCCTCCATGCTTGTGTCCCGCCGCGGGCCCTCATCCGTGTCAAAGATGATGGTCTTCTCCTCCACCGTGCCGTCCGGGTGCAGGACCTTCTTCTTCACCTCCAGGGGGACAATTTCCTCCTTGAACTTCCCCGCATCGATGGCCGCGATGGCGCGCTGGTGACTACGCAGCGCGAACGCGTCCTGGTCTTCCCGGCTGATGCCGTACTTCTCCGCGACGCGCTCCGCGGTGTGGCCCATGCTGATGTACGCCTCGGGGTAATGCTCGGCCAGCCAGGGGTTGGGCCGAAACTGGACGCCCGTCATGGGCACCATGCTCATGGATTCCACACCACCCGCGATGATGATGTCCGCGAAGCCGGACATAATGCGCTCCGCGGCCATCGCGATGGTCTGCAACCCCGACGAGCAGAAGCGGTTAATCGTCGCCGCGGGGACCGTGTAGGGGAATCCCGCGCGGAACACGGCCAGCCGCGCGATGTTCAGTCCCTGGGGTCCCTCGGGCATCGCGCACCCCATGAGCACATCGTCGATCATCTCCGGGGTCACCCCGGGTGCGCGGTTGACCACCTCCTTGAGGACCACCGCGGCCATATCCTCGGGACGCATGTCCCGCAAAGTGCCCTTCTTCGCCTTACCAACGGCTGTCCGCACAGCGGATACAATGACGGCTTCTTGCATGGCTCGCTCTCCTTATTTGGAATGCCAGGATAGGCTCTCTTGAGATGTCACGCCAAACTGGAAGTAGGGTATTGATCGCTTATAACTCAGCGGTTCTTCCCTCGGTTTTGTCCCTCACATCCTCAAATACGGAGGCATCAATTTCTATACCCAATTCCTCCTGTGCCTGCCGTAAACGCTCGTATGCGCTCCAAAATTCTTGAGGCTTTTTCTTTTCTTCTGTTTCGAGGTCTGAATCCTGGCACATCGCTCTTACCTATCTGTATGGTCTAATTTACGCATGATGTCTTACGCCTCAGTTCCTCATCACCTTCCCGGTCTTCAGGAAGTTCCAGATCCGCTCTAACGTCTTGGGTTCCTGGGCCAGTTCCACAAAGGCCTCCCGCTCCAGGTCCAAAATGTGCCACTCATCCACCCAGGTGGGGCGGTCATGGTCGCCGCCGGCCAGCACGTAGGCCAGATGGTTGGCAATCTTCACCTCGTGGTCGGTGATGTAGTTCGCCTCGCGCATGGACCAAATCGCAATCCGCAGCGCGGAGAGGAGGTCCCGACCCGCGGCGTAGATTTTCTCCGGCACCGGGGGCTGATACCCTTGCCGCACCAGTTCCAACACCTCATGCTTCGCTTCCGCGATGAGGAAGTCCGGGTTCATCACGATGCGGTCGGCCGCGGTGAGGAAGCCCATCTGTCGTGCCTCCTCCGCACTGCTGGCCACCTTGGCCATCGCAATCTGCTCGAACACCCTCTGGAGGAAGGGTAGCGGATCGACGCCCTGAGTGCGCATGGCCGGATTGACCACCCGGCGCAGGAGTTCCTTGCAACCACCTCCCGCGGGGATGAGCCCCACGCCCGTCTCCACCAGACCCATGTATGTCTCCGCGGACGCGACCACCCGGGACGCGGCCAGCACCACCTCTGTGCCGCCGCCCAGGGTCATGCCGAAGGGCGCTGCCACGATGGGCTTGGGGAAGTAGCGCACCGTCATCATCAGGCTCTGGAACTCCCGGACCATCTGGTGGAGCGCGTCCACCATCTTCTGCTGGCCGGCCATCGCGATGTTGAACACGTTCGCGCCCGCGCAGAAGTGCTCGCCCTGGTTGCCCACCACCATGCCGTCAAAGTCCGTGTCCAGGCGCTTGAGCGCGATCTCGTACATCTTGAAGATGTCCGGGTCCAGCGCGTTGGCCTTGGTGTGGAACTCCAGCAGGACCACGCCATCTCCCAGGTCAATGAGGCTCGCGCTCAGGTTGCGCTCGATCTCCTTGCCCTGGGCCTTCAGGTCCTTGATCACGATGACATTGGGGTTCACGGGCATGGGCTTGTACGTCTTATCGTGGAAGTCGTAATACCCCACCACCCGGCCGTTCTCGTACTGGTAGAAGGAGGGATGCCCGGTCTCCAGCATCTCTTTGACCCAATCGGCCACCAGGTACCCTTCCTTCTCCATGCGTTCCACCGTCTCCGCGACGCCCAGCGCGTCCCACACCTCGAAGGGGCCCATCTCATGGTTGAAGCCCCAGCGCATCGCGTTGTCCACGTTGACGATGTCGTCCGCGATCTCCGGGGTGACATAGCCCGCGTAGGAGCACTGGTTGGCCAGGGTCGCCCAGACCAATCGGCCCACCTTGTCATCCTGAGCGACCAGGAAGCGCAGCCGTTCGCCCAGGTCTTCTATGTCCTTGGCCTTTTTCACCGACTCCCAGCGGGGCTTCTGCGGGGGATCGTATTCCAGGGTTTTCAGGTTCAGGTGCCAGAACTCCCGCTTGCCGTCCTTCTTCACCTTCTTGTAGAAGCCCTGGCCTGTCTTGTTCCCCAACCAGCCCTTTTCCAGCAGGAAGTTGGTCACCCGCTGGACGTTGGGGTCGGTGAGGAGGTCGCGGAAGGGATCGTGGGGGATGGCTTCGTACAGGTTGCGGGAGACGTGGTCCATCACGTCAATGCCCACCAGGTCCATCAGGCGGAAGTGCGCGGTCTTGGGCCGGCCGATGAGTTTGCCCAGGATCGCGTCCACCTCTTCCACGGTGTAGTCATGTTCGATGGCGAATTTGGTGATGAACGCGCCGGTGATGACCATCAGGCGGTTGCCGATGAAGTTGGGCGTGTCCTTGGCCCGGACCGCGCGCTTGCCCAGTCGCTTTTCCACAAACTCGGTCATGAACTCGATGATGTCCGGGTCTGTGCCCGGGCCCGGGATGATCTCCACCAGTTTGAGGTAGCGGGGCGGGTTGAAGAAGTGGGTCCCCAGGAAGTGGCGGAGAAATTCCTCGGATCGCCCTTCGCCGATGAGGCGCAGGGGGATGCCCGAGGTGTTGGTGCTGACGATAGCATCGGGCTTGCGCACCGCCTCGATGCGGGCCATCACCTGTTGTTTGATGTCCAGGCGTTCGACGACGGCCTCGATGATCCAGTCCGCCTCGCCCACCCAGTCGAAGTTGTCCTCCATGTTGCCCGGGGTGATCAGGGCCAGGCGGTCTTCGCTGAACAGGGCCGCGGGCTTGCTCTTCTTCATGCGCTCCAGGCCCTGCATGACAATGCGATTGCGCACCTGGGGGTCGTCCAGGGTGAGTCCCTTCGCCTCTTCTTCGGGGGTCAGGGACCTGGGTACGATGTCCAGCAAGTAAACGGGAATGCCGGCGTTGGCCAGATGAGCGGCAATTGCCGCGCCCATTGTGCCAGCGCCGAGAACCGCAGCTTTACGAATGATGCGTCGAGCCATGTGTGGATCCTCCTCGTTTGTGTTTATGATGGGTTGGATTGGGATGCGTAAGGCATAACGATGGCTCTACGGAAAGATACCTTTTCCGGAAAAAGCGATGCCCTCTAACGACCGTCTTCATTTTACGCGCTATCCGTTGGCCGTGTGTTCAGGCCCCGTTGGCGTATCCTCAACGGGGGTAACGGACCCCTTCATTCCCGCAGCATCCAACGCTTGTTGAAGTAACGCGTCCACCCCGAGGCGTTTTGCCCACACGCGCAGGTACTCCATGTCCAACCGCTCGCCCGACACCCGCACCATCCCCACCACATCCTGCCATTGGCGGTCCGATATCTCCCCGCCTTTGCGATACCAAGCCAACTTCGCCAGAATCGTGTCCTCGAGAGAGGCGAAATACGCGTTCGGCCCTTCCTCCCCGGTGATAGCCAAGGCCACCCGGCGTTGTAACCGGGATCGGTCAAACCCCTCTTTCTGAGACACGAATATGTCCACCTTGAACATGGTCTCCAGGTGAATCACGTTGAAACTGCGCCGATGACGGATCGCGTCCCGGACGGCCTCTTCGGCAATGTAAAATTCCCCGCTTAACGCTTCCACCAGGGGACGAACATGTTCCTCCGTCAAATCCGCGACAATATCCGCGTCCAGAGTGGTGCGGGCAATGCCGTACAGTGCGCTGGCCAGCGATCCCGTGATGAAATAGGGGACATTCAGATCGTCCAGCACCTGGGTCACGCGTAAGGTTACGTCCAGGGGTTCGGGAATGGACATGGATGCACTCCTTTGTGTCTCGCGCAGACGGGCAACCTTCTCGCCTATTTCCTCCCCCAGCAACTGACGAGCCAAATGGCGTTGTAGGGTGACATCGTCCGCGTGGGCCAACCGGGCCTTCAATCCCAGCCAGATCAGATGGCGCACGCTGGCGTTCAGTTCCTGGACCATGCGCCATTTGCGGTGAGGCGGCAGGCCGCGCAGGCGTTGAACCAGGAAGGTTTCCACCTGCGGATCGGTGTCGGCAAAGAGCGGTTGATCGCTCACGTTTCCTCTCCCCGGGCGGCCAGGTAAATGCCCAGTAGAATGAGTCCACCTCCCACTATTTTAGCCCACGTCAGCCCTTCCCCAAAGAGGAAGTAGGCCATAATGGTCGCCATGACCGGTTCCCCTAACAGGCTGACCGCAACCAGGCTGGCCGTGACCCAGCGCAGTGCCCAGTTGTACGTGCTGTGCCCCAGGATTTGGGGGACAACCGCGATGCCCAACAGCGCAGCCCACGTTTGGGTAGAAAAGCCCGTAATCGGCAGCCCCATGCCCAACACCACCATCCAGAGGAGGACGGCAGCGGTGCCGTACACCACCGTCACATACGCGACCAGGGAGAGTTTCGGGCGCAAGTTGCGGCCGATGAGCAGGTACAACGCCGCGCTGATGCTCCCGAAGATCGCCAGGATGTCCCCCCACAGCGCCTGACCACCGATCGCGAAATCCCCCGCGCCAATGATGACGCCGCCCACTACGCTGATGACAATGCCCAGCGCGGTCAGGCGGGTGATCCGGTCCCGACTGATGAAGGGCGTGAGCAATCCCACCCAGATGGGATTCGTGTTCACCAGCACCACACTGCTGGCCACGGACGTGTAGTCCAGGGAGGAGATCCAGGTGGCAAAGTGCAGGGCCAGGAAGAAGCCCGAGAGTAAGGCCAGGCGGAGGTCCCCTCGGGTCAGGCGTCGCAACTCATCCCGGGCCTTCCACCAGGCCAGGGGAAGCAGGATTAGCGTGGCCAATCCCGTGCGGTACGCGGCCACCGTCAACGCGGGCGCGTCCGCCAGGCGCACGAAAATCGCGCCCGTGGAGACCGCGAAAATGCCCAGGAACAGCGCCAGGTATGGGGACACAGGAGGTTTCGTCTTCATCTCTATCTCCATGTGCGGCTGTTTAGGGAGATCATACCCTAGCGGAGGGGATCGGCCAAACACCGGAGAACTGAAGAGGGGAGAGGATGCGTAAGAGTTAAGCGAACCTCTGGTTCGGATTTGACGGAAGGGCCAGAGTAAGTATAATGCACCTGCACACGAGGGCCCGTGGTGTAGTTGGTTAACATACCGGCCTGTCAAGCCGGAGATCGCGGGTTCAAGTCCCGTCGGGCCCGCC
>JAADDB010000024.1 GCA_013154135.1 Chloroflexota bacterium | reverse complement strand
AACTAGCTACTATCTCAAAAACGGACTCCTTCCCGTTGAATGACGTTACCCGGTAGTACCTTGGCGGCGGACGGGGCCGCACCTGGGCGGGACGCCGATGTTCTTGCCCCGTGCCAGGAGAGAGTTTTGCGTGGGTGCCGGCCGGGCGAAGCCCGCACCGCACCCACGCAAAACAGTTCCCCAGGGAGAAATCCCACGAAATCTCTACTCAGCGTGCATGCTAAAGTCAATCAGGTACCGATCTCCTGTTCGTACACGGCAATGTGTGCTCATGCCCCATCGGGTGGGCTCCGGCCGGCGTATTCTCGTCCCGAAGGGACGGCTCCTGTTCAGCAGGCGGATTTATTCGACGGCCTTCCGGGCGTACTGCCGTGCGTCCCTACCGTTCGTGTACGGTGATGTGTGGTCATGCCCCATCGCCCGGGGCTGAACCCTCGTTACTCATTAGTCTCTCCGCCTATCCAAGCCAACCTCATTCTTCAGCCGAGGCCCCCTTAATCGTTACTCATTAATCGTCAATCGTTACTCCCCCCCTTTCGCATTATAACGAATATGTACGGATCAACCAAGGGGCATAGATTGGGGGCAAAGGGTACTGACCCTCATCCACGCAAAAAGCTTCTTCTCGGCCGCGGCGGCATCGTCCTCCCTTCACCCGCCTTGCCCTAATCGCGTTCTCTCGGTATACTGGGAGCGGCAGGGGACACACCAGGCCATGCTTCCCCTGGTCAGACAAAGACGGTTCCATCGCATAGAGGGGGCATCCAATGACGTCATTCGTCGAACACTCTGGGCCTTTACGTCGTTTGGGCTGGATGTTGTTCGTGCTGTTCTTGCTGAGTGTGGGCATCTTCATTCCTTTTGCGCCTGCACACACCGCCTATTCCCCACTGCTTTCCGCCGCGAACTGGCAGGTTTCCTACACGGGCCAAAACAACTGGCTGAAGGAGGTTCAGTTCGTCAACGCGCGGGTGGGATACGCGGTCGGGGAATCCAAAACTCCCCTTTGGTACGGGGAAAACCGTCGTTATCGGGGTTCAATATTGCGCACCCTGGATGGGGGCAAGACGTGGAAGGAGATGTACGTCCAGCCGGCCTATCAGTTCGAATTGCGGGCCATGAAGGGGATCCACATGATCTCCGATTACGAGGGCTGGGCGATAGGTGATCTGGGCCGCATCCTACACACAACCGACGGCTGGCAGAGCTGGGAAGTTCAGCCCTCCGGTCACAGCAAACCCCAATTCGACGTCTTCATCTCACCGGATGGGCGTTACGGCTGGGTCGGCACCAGCCAGAACGCGGGCCACATGCTCCGCACCACCGATGGTGGACGCACGTGGATTCCTGGGATGGGCCATCCCGCGCCGTGGGGCGCGGCGCCCGAGAGCATGGATTGGATCTTCGCAGATGGCCGATGGCATGGGTTCGCCATTGGGTCGGTGAGCACGGGCGGCCTATTCGTCCGCAGCGACGACGGCGGTATCTCCTGGCGTCGTCCCTATCCCGACCTGGCTGACGTCCACGTGCACCAGGTGGATTTCGTCGACCTCCAGCACGGCTGGGTCGCCGCGGATTACGGTCGCATTTACTACACCACCGATGGGGGCAACACCTGGTCCTACGTGCAGGTGGACAAGAACCTGCACGTGATGGCCGTCCAGTTTCTGGACCGTGAGCGTGGCTACGCGGTCGCGGCCCGATGTCCGACCCCGCCCAACTACTGGTTCCAGTGCACGGACGGCCACGGCCATCGGGTCAGTCCGCAGGTCGTCTTCCTCGCCACTGAGAACGGGGGACATACGTGGGAACAAGTCCGGCTGCCGGGCATCGGCGTCCCCGTCGACCTGTTTGTGCAGGACCCACAACACATCTGGATTGTGGGCGAATTGGGCATGGTCCTCCGGTACGTGGGCGAGGGCGAGCTCCCCACCCTTCAACCACCCCCCACCCCGGAACCCACACCCACCTTCTCCCCGACTCCCACAGCCACCCCTTCGCCCACTCCCACCGTGTTGAGCGGGCGGGGGACCCTCATCCTGCAGGAGGGGGTAGACGGGTACGCAGGCGTTACCGACGCGTACATCAACCGCTGGTGGCCGAACGGCCACCGGAACTTCGGCCATGACCCCATTATCAGCATCCGGGGGGAGGACCGGTACGGGGTGACGCTGGAGGGGCTCCTTCGCTTTGACGTGAGCGACCTGCCCCCTTACGCGGTGGTGCACAAGGCCTATGTGGAACTCTATTCCGGCGCGGCCAACCACGATGGCCCCGGTCTCATCCGGACGTACATGCTCCGGCGGGCCTGGGATGAGGACGTGGTCACCTTCCACACCGCGTCGCGGCAAGAACCGTGGGAAAAGCCCGGCGCTTTGGGCCAGAGCGACCGCGATCCCATTCCCCTCTCCGAGACGGTCATCGAGAAGACCCACCGCTGGTTCCGATTTGACGTGACCCGGGCCGTTCAAGCTTGGGTGCGGGGCGAAGCACCCAACTACGGCCTCATCCTCCAGGGATTTGTGGTGGATGGCCACCCCGCGGTGCATCACAACTTTGTCAGTAGCGAGGATTCCCACGTGAACCTGCGGCCGCGGCTCGTCATCAAATACGAAATCGCGACCCCCACCCCCACATGGACTCCGTCGCCTACCCCCACGTTCACGCCCACCTTCACCCCAACGCCCACCCCATACGCGACTCCCACACCCACGCCCCTTCGCTACAGCCCGCCCACGGTCGTGCGCCTGCAGGAAGGCGTGGACGCGTACACCGGCGCTCGGGACACATACATCAGCCGCTGGTATCGTTCCAGCAACTTCGGTCAAAATCCCTACCTGGCCGTGCGCACCGAGGACACATACGGCCCCACGCACGAGAGTCTGTTGTACTTCCCCTTACCCCCCTTGCCCGAGGGGACGGACATCCTCCAGGCCAAACTCAAACTCTACTCCGGCTCCCGCAGCCGCAACGTGCCCATCCGTTTGCGGGTGTACATGCTCAAGCGCGCGTGGGATGAGGAGCAAGCCACCTGGTATCAGGCCCACGCGGATACCCCGTGGCAGATGCCGGGTGCTTTCGGGGTGGAGGATAGGGATCCCACACCCGTGGGCGAGGTGGTCTTTGACGACGTGTACACCTGGCTTTCCGTGGATGTGACAGACGCGGTGCGCGCGTGGCAGCAGGACCCATCTTCCAACCACGGGCTCATCCTCCAGGGCTTCTCTACCGGCGTCCAAGTCCAGCACAACTTCCTGAGCAACCAATATCCGGCCGCGTACTTGCGTCCCGCCCTGGAGATCACCTACCGGGTGCCGCTCCGTTCCGATGCTACTCCCTCGGTCACGCCCACCGCGACCACCGAACCCACCCCCGTGTCCACCCCCACGCCCACCTGGACACCAACGCCCACTCCCACCTTCACCCCCACCCCAACCTTCACGCCCACCCCCTTCTACTGGTCTGAGCCCATAACTGCCCAGCTCCAGGAGGGAAGGGATGGGTACCAGGGCGTGCGGGACACGTACATCAGCCGCTGGTATCGGGGGAAGAACTTCGGCCTGGCACCGTATTTGGCCGTTCGTACCAACGATACATATGGGGTGACCCATGAAGGGCTCCTCTACTTCCCCATCGACGAGGTGCTTCCCGCGAACGCGCGGGTGCTCAAGGCTCAGCTGAAACTCTATTCCGGCGCCCGCAACCGGCAAAGCCCGGTGGACCTGTACGTGTACATGCTCAAACGCCCGTGGGAGGAACAGGAGGCCACCTGGGAGAAGGCCACAAACACGGACGCGTGGCATCAACCGGGCGCGTTGGGGCCGGATGATCGCTTTATGGACCCGGTGGGAAAGGCGCGCTTCAACGCCACCTACCAGTGGGTGACCCTGGACGTGACCCAGGCCGTCCAGGAATGGGCGCGAGGATGGGTCACCAACTACGGGCTTATCATCCAGGCCATCTCCCCCGCAGGGGCTCAGGTGCAGCACAACTTCCTCAGCAGCCAATATCCGGCCATTTCCCTGCGCCCCATGTTGGAGATCACCTACCAGGTTCCCACCCTCACCCCCGTCTTCTGGACGCCGTCGCCCACGCCTACTGCCCGGCCGACCCGGTCCCCCATCCCGCCGGCGCCCACGTCCACCCCGGTGCCTACCCGGGCACTCACCCCGGGCGCGCACGCGTGGGAAGGGGTACGCCATCCGGGCATTTACATGGCTTACGACTATCAGGGCCATGACCCCAATACGTATGGCATGGTGGGATCCCTGGTCGTGTTCCACTGGGCCGAGCTGGAGCCCCGGGAAGGTCAGTACAACTTCGCGCCCATTGACGGGTGGTTGGCCAAACTCCGGCGTTACGGGGTGAAAGGCGCTTTCTTTGTCAGCGTCTTCGAGGGGGGATGCAACGGAGACCGCGCGTTGCCCGCCTATGTGCGGGAGGACTCGGAAATGGTCCTGCGGCGCAATTTGGGCGCGCGGTGTCCCACATCGGGTCGGACGTGGAAGGCTGTGCCCAACTACCTCAACCCGCGCTTCCAGGCCCGCTATCACGCGCTGGTTCGCGCGTTGGGACGGGCTTTCCGGGATGATCCCCGGCTGGAATTCGTGGCCATTGGAACGGGAATCTACGGGGAGACCCGGGCCGCGGGCGAGGGCGCGGATTTGGCCCTCCTCAAAGACGCGGGTTTGACGAGCAAGCGGTGGGTGGAGTACGTGAACCGGGTGGCGGATTGGTACTTCGATGCCTTCTCCGATGGACAGGGGAAGTTGCTGAAGCCCTTGCTCCAACAATCCGCGCCTGTCACCTTCCATGCCTGGGAACGCCGGGAGATCAACCAGCACGCGGTGGAACGGGGGATTGGCCTTTCCCTGAACCTCATGTATCCCGACGGCGAAGGCGTTGTGTACAAGGACAGCCCCTCCTGTCCCATGTGCTCCTGGTATGATTACCCCATCGTCTACTGGGATGTGGTCCCTACCGCGTGGGAAGCGTATGAAATGCAGACCTGTCGGCCGGAGCAGATATGGTGGGGTCTGTACAACATCTTGGACAAACACCCGGTCTACCTGCGGGTGGCCTGGCCTTTGGTGCGCACGGACAAGGGCGCGCCGCGGGCCGAGAACCTGCGACCCTTCAAATGGGCTGCTCCCTTCTTCGGGGTGACTGGGAGGAACGCGCCCAGCGCGTGGGTAGCCCTGCGGGAACACCGAGATCCCTGGCGGCCCTACACGTGTTTGGGCAGTGACATGGCTGTGCAGCATCAGAATCCCCAGTGGGGCAATTACCGCTTCTTCATGGACCAGAAGGACAACATCCCGGGTGGGCGCACCGTGCCCGAGACGAACGACCCCACGGTCCAGCGGATGGGAGCCAACACACATCCCTACAACCCGGCTCTGCCCAAAGGCAAGGAGGGGTGGACCGTCCGGCGCACCGATCAAGCCACGGGAAATCGGTACATGTACTTTGATGTGGACAGCTCATACCTCCGGGGGACGGCAACCGCGACCGTTTCCGTCACCTTCTGGGATCACGGTAAGGACACGTGGACGTTGTACTACCGGACCCGGTCGGGGAGCATTGCCGTGGCCGGTCGGGTACAGAAGACAGGGACCGACACATGGCGGACGGTCACCTTCCGGTTGCCCAACGCGCGTTGGGACAATTCCCTGCCCGATACCGTAGGCGGCTCCGATTTCTACCTGGACTGCAACAACGACGGAGATGAGTGGGTTCATTTTGTAGAGGTGACGAAGAACGATTAACGATTAA
>JAADDB010000315.1 GCA_013154135.1 Chloroflexota bacterium | reverse complement strand
CGCCCGCCGGCCACCCACCTCTTACCCGTTACTCGTCAATTGTTCCTACTTCCCCTCCAGTTCCTCCAGGCGTTTCTGCCACTTCTCCACCAGGCGGTTGTAGAGGGCCTCGCTGATTTGCCCTGTGGCCAGCTGAACGTCGAGCGCGTCCAGGAAATCCCGGATCTCCTCGGGCGTCTTGGGCGGTTTGGGCGTGGCCGGAGCAGGAGTCGGTGCGGGGGTTTGTTGGGCCGCGCCAGCAGCGCCCAACGCGCTGGCAATGATCTGGGCCATGCCCGCGCCCATGCCCATGCCCGCGCCCAGACCCACGCCTGCGCCGGTCATGCCGCCTGCGCCCTCTGTGCCCGCCGCGATCTCCATGGCTCGGGCCGCCTTCCACTGGAGGTACTTGGTCATGTCGCCGATGGCGCCCATGGCCGCGCGCTCGCTGATGGCCTTCTCCGTCTCCTCATCGGGCGTGATGGCCACAATGCGCACTTCCTTCAAGCGGATACCCCGGCGCTTGAAATCCTCCTCCGCGCGCACGCGCAGCGCGGCCGCGAGCTCGTCGTAGAGCGCGGGCAGGTCGAACAAGCCGACCTTTGTCTCGCCCAGGATGTCGAGGAGGCGGCTGACCAGAGCCCGGCGCAAGTACTCCTCAATCTGGCGACTCTCGTACAGTCCCTGTTGCCCCACGATGTTCTCCACGAACAGCCGTGGGTCCTCGATCTGCATGGCGTACATGCCCCGCGCGCGCAGCCGCACAATCCCCAAATCCGGATCGCGGAAGGGAATGGGCTGCTCCGTGCCGAACTTGCGGTCGGGGAACTCGCGCAGGTTCACGAAGTAGACTTCCGCGGTAAAGGGGGAACGGCCGTCAAAGAGCTTGCCCAGGGCATTCACCAGGAGGGGGATGTTCGCGGTGGTGATGGTATGCCGCCCCGGGCCGAACACGTCCAAAGCCTTGCCATCGCGGAAGAAGACCGCGGCTTGGGATTCGCGGACAATGAGCTGGGAGCCGATGCGAAAATCCCCCGCCCCATGCGGCGGGAACCGGAGCACGAGGTCATTCGGCCCCATGTCGGGAGCTTCAATCACATCAAATATACGAGCCATGGCTTACTCCTTTGTCTCCTTGGTCTGGTCGGTCGGTTCTTCTGGGAGTTCTTCCCGGGTTTCCAACACTTCCCCTCGGATGAGGGCATCTCGTCGGTTGTACGTGTCCAGGAGGTCGGTCAAGGTCTGGTAGAAGGTGCGCAGGGCTTGGGAGAAGGCTTCCCCGGACAGTTGCGCCTTTTCCCGCAGAGGCTGGAGTTGCTCCTTCAGCGTCTCCACCCGGGCGAGCATGTCCCGGTCAAAGCGGATGAGCGCGTCCAGCTGGGATTCTTCCACCTGTTCCACGTCGAAGAGGGGACGGTAGCCATAGGCCGCGCTGCGGATCTTGTCCGTGAGCAAGGTGAGCCGACTGTGAATGCGTTCCAGTTCGTTCATCCACCGCAATCCGCCCCGGCTCAACACGCTCAGCTGGAGGTCACTCAAGGAGCGACGTACGTGTTCCAGCTCTTCCATGAGTTGCTGGCGGATGCGTTTGTCCACTTCCCGCCGCGTTTCCTTGCGACGGTAGCCTGCCACGCCGGGCAGTTGATCCAGAAATCGTTGCAATGAGCTCTTCATGATGTACTCCCTTCCTGTTGTTCCGTGAGGTCTTTAGGCACGTTGTGGATGAAGATCTCCGCTCCGCACCAAGGGCATTTGACGACCCCTTTCCCCACGAGTTCCAATTCCCCACCACAGTTGGGGCAACGTCGCGTTTGCACCAGGATGCGGGCTTCCTCCGAGTAGAGGATGCCATCCTGCCAGTTGACCGCGCCGCTGAAGAGGTTTTTGCCCACAAGGCTGCGGACCAGGCGTTCCACCTCGTCGCGGCTGATGTTCAGTTCAATGGCCGCTTCGGAGAAGGAGACTTTGCCCTGGGTGAGCACCATGTTGAGCAGGTCCCTCTCCAGCTGCGCCCGAGCATATTGGGCCTTCTCCTCGGTTCCCTTGCGGAAGAGGAAGATGCCGATGCCCACCAAGGGGGCCGTGAGCACCAAGAAAACGATGATGATGCCCAACAGGGCACCGGTAATGGTTGTCTCTCCCGTGGCGACTTGGGCGCCCAAGAAGAGAAGGGCTAACACGAACAGGATGAGCCCTATGGCGATGAGGATGGTCCCCACCAGTTTGCCGCCACCGATCATCAGACGGTTCCTCCCTTCATTTTAGTCAAATCCGGCTCCGCCGCCACCGCCACCGCCACCGCCGCTGAATCCGCCGCCGCCGGACCAGCCACCACCGCCGCCCCCACCCGAAGGGCGACTCGTCAGGGTGGAGGAGGCCGAGGAGAGCATGCTGCCCAGGCTTCGGCTCAAGGAGGAGAGGCCTCCGCCCATGGATTGGGAGAGGTCACTCAGGTCGCCGAAGGGGGGCGAGACCGGGGACGGGCTTGCGTGGCCCGGCGGACGGGTTCCCCCGTGGGAGGGAGAGCTGCCACTTCCCGGCACCCACTCGGGGGAGGGAGAATACCACTGGGGCCACACAGGAGGCTGTCCGGCCTTCTGCAACGCGGATTCGAACTTGCGCAGGAACGTCTGCTGCACGCCCATGGCCACCGCGTAGGGGAGATAGCGGTTCAACAGCTCTTCAGCCCGCTCGGCCTGGGACAAGGTGTCCAAGTTCTTCAAGTATTGGCGGAAGGCCCGCCACTTCGCGGCCTCCTCCGCGCCTTTCCGCGTCTTCCGCGGCATGTGATGGGCTATGACGAGCAGGAGCAGCGCGGGGAGAAAGAGGGCCAAACCCGGACAAATGGCCGTGTCCGCGCGGTGGGAGAGGACAGGAGCCACAACGACGACGAAAAATCCGGCCAGGAAGAAGAGGCCATACGCCAGAAACGTGTACAGACGCCGCACCCGATTCGGTTCCTCGGCAAACCACCCCCGTTCCACCATCTCCCGGTACATCGCGGATTGGATGATGGGGATATGCGCGTAGAAGCGGTGGCGCAAAGCGCTAAGGCGCTGCTCTGTGCCATCCGCGAAGAGGGCGTCTACGACCCGGCGCTCAAAGGGGCGCAGGTTAGAAAGGTCGGACTGTTTCAGTCGGAACAGGAAATCCTTGCCCCAGCCGGTATCCACCTCCGCGATGTCCAAAACCCCGCGCCGCGCCAGGTCCAAAATAGTGGCCAGGATATCCTCCACATCCACCCGTTCGTCCAGGAGAGCGCCCACCAGGCCGGGCGGCACATCCGACGGGGGTTCAGGCAGGTAGGAGGCGTATATGGTCGTTGGCGCGTCCCGCCCGCGGGTGTACCAGAGAAGGTAGATGCCCGCGCTCCCGAGGACGAGGATGAGGAGCCCCAGAGCGATGAAGAAGAGGTTGAGCACCGGACGCCATGTGCGGTTCCAGCGTTCAAGGGCCTCCTTTTGGGCCTGGAGCTTGTCCGCTTCCTCCTGCCAGGGAGCAGGTCCCCCCGCGATGTGCCCGTGAGCCCACTGGACTCGCACTTCCACCGCGGTGTGAGGGGGCACCGGATCGGGTGTCCGGAACACGATGCGGTTTGGGGCGAGAAAACGCACGTCCGAGTGGACAGGCGTATCCCCGTAGTAAAGCGCGTAACGGGTGATGCTCACAGGGACGGTCACGGTGAAGGTTCCCTCTTCCACCGGGATGGTCCGGTCGGGGGGGATGACTTTCCACCACAGTTGGTCCCCTTCGGGGTAATAGCGCAAGCCACCTATCACCCGGTATCCCAAATGGAAGGTGCGCGGGGCCGAGACCACCGGCGGGTAGAACCACCGAACGCGGTACAGGTCCTCCAGGCGCTCCACCCAGAAGGTATAAGGGGGCGGAGAAGGTGTGCCCGGGGAGATGGGACGATATTCGGCTTCGGGATCCCAGACGCGGAAATCCCGGTAGTCGACCACGTACTTCAGGGGAAGATCGCGCGTGCCCCGGTGGAAGGGTCCTCCGATGAAGCGGAGGGCCATGGTTTCGGTGACCGTGAAGGTTCCGTCCTGGTGAACCCGAATGGCCACATCCATCCGCTTCCACTCCACCATCTTTTCCTGGCCCCGGGTGGTGAGCACGTTGCCCCACAGGAGCAACAGGAAAAGGGCCACGGCGACGGCTAGACTTCCCAAGCGCAACCTACGTATGGCCATATGGGTTCTCCTCTACTGGAGTTTGGACAAAAGCCCCTGGCCGGCGAACAAGATTCAGCCGCACCTTGGCGGCGGACGGGTCCGCACCTCGGCGGGGCATTGACGTTCTCGCCCCGTGCCCAGAAGGAGTTTTGTGTGGGGTTGGCGGGCGAAGCCCGCTAACCCCACACAAAATAGTTCTCTGCGGGAAAGAAATCAACCAGCTACTATCTCAAAAACGGACTCCTTCCCGCTGGACAGGGCACACGGCCATGCGTCCCTACCGTTCGTGGACGGCGGTGTACGGTCATGTCCGCCTACCCGTGCCTGATCGACGGACAAAACTCGGTCGTACCTCGGCGGCGGACGGGTCCGCACCCCGGCGGGGCATCAACGTTCTCGCCCCGTGCAGAGAAAGTGTTTTTGGTGGGCGCTGAGGTGGCAAAAGGGAAAGCTTATTTCTTCCCCACGCTTTCGAGTTGCCACGTTTTGTCCAAAGTCCAGTCTTTTACACGTTCCACAGAAATACCACTTTCGTCCACGTGATGGGTGTGGGGCCCGGGCGTCCTACTCGTGGACGGTTATTCGGGCACGACGGCCACTGCTTCGATCTCCACATCCGCGGCCAGGGGCAACGCAGCGACCTGGACGGTGGACCGGGCCGGGGGAGTGGTCCCCACGTATTCCGCGTAGATCGCGTTGACTGTCTGGAACGCGGACAGGTCGGTCAGGTAAATGGTGGTTTTGACCAGGTGTTGGAGGTCGCTGCCCGCGGCCTGGAGGATGGCCTGGAGGTTCTGCATGACCTGGTGGACTTGGGCTTCCAGGCCGGAGACCAGTTGGCCGGTGCGGGGATCGATGCCGATTTGCCCGGCGGTGAAGATCAAGGAGCCGACGCGGATGGCCTGGGAATAGGGGCCAACCGCGGCCGGGGCCTTATCCGTCTGCACGACTACTTTGTCCTGCATGGGACATCTCCTGTTCTATAGGACTCTACTTGGACAACTGCCCTCCGTGGGCGAACACTATTTATTAGCACCTTGGCGGCGGACGGGTCCGCACCTTGGCGGGGTTTCGACGTTCTCACCCCGTGCAAGGAAAGAGTTTTGTGTGGGTGGTGGGCGGGCTTCGCCCGCCCACCACCCACACAAAACAGTTCTCTCCGGGAATCAAAACCGGACTTCTTCCCGTTGAATATGGCTGACAAAACTCGGCCGTACCTCGGGCCGTGGAGCCTTCCGGGCGCACTGCCGTGCGCCCCTATCGTTCGTGAACGGCGATATGTGGCCATGCCCGATCGCCCAGGGCTGATTAACGGACAAAACTCGGTAGTATCCCGGCGGCGGACGGGTCCGCACCTTGGCGGGGTGCCGGCGTTCTCGCCCCGTGCCGGAAAAGAGTTTTTGGTGGGTGGCCCAATCAATTGGCCTGCTGTTTCGCAGGGCGCACGGCCGTGTGCCCCGACTGTTCGTAAACGGCGATGTGAGGTCATGTCCGGTCGCCCGGGGCTGAACCCCCGGGCTAAAAAATGGGAAGCCCCCTTCGGGGGCTCTGATAGGGTACATGACCGGCCAGGAATCGCCACAGCCGGCCTATGGTGGTTTCCCGCCCCTTTTACTC
>JAADDB010000040.1 GCA_013154135.1 Chloroflexota bacterium | reverse complement strand
GCTTTGCCCGCCGGCCACCCACCAAAACAGTGTGCCAGGGAAAAATCCACTCAAAGTGGTCATGCCCCATCGTCCGGGGCTAAACCCCCGGGCTAAAAAATGGGAAGCCTTCCGGGCGCACTGCCGTGCGGCCCCTACCGCTCGTAACCGGCCGAGCATCGCCACAAACGAGCCGAGAGGGGCGCTTCCGCCCCTCTTACTCGTTACTCGTTATGCGTTATAACCTCACCCATCCCGGCCAATCTTCCCCCTCACCCAACCTCTCTTAATCGTTAATCGTTACTCGTCAATCGTTACTCCCTACCCCCCAAGCGTCACCGCCATTATACCCCCCACTAGGGTGGCGATGAAATTGACGACGTCGTTGGAGCACCAGGACCACCCGCGCAGGGGAAGCGTGGGGGTGCCGCAGCGGTGGATTTGGCGTTCTGTCTCCTTTTCGCAGTGTGGACACCAGTACACCCGTTGCACCGTCGCGCCCAGCCAACTGTCCACCAGGCTGGCGCTCAGCCCTGCCAGCCCGGCCACCCACCATAGGACGTCCCCCCGGCACAGGCTGTTCCCCCCGAAAGGGCTCCAGCGGAGGAGTAGGGCCGAGACCCCGCCGATCCACATCCCGCCCAGCAGGGAAGCGGCCACCCCCAGCCCGGAAATGGCTCCCGACGTGCCCCGCGGTACCCGCCGCCCTGTGGTGATGAGCCGTGGCGTCAAGGCCAACCCGCCCACCTCCGTGGCCCACGTGTCCGCGGTGGCCGCGGCCAGGGCCCCGGTGACGAACAAACATCCCCACTCGCGGGGGATGAGTCCTTTCCCCATGGCCAGCAGGACGCCCGCGGCCGCGCCGCCGTTCGCCAGCACCTGCCCCCAATCCCGGGCGTTGCCCTTGGCATATTCCAGGATGAGGGGCGCCTTGCGGCTCCTCCCCAGCGCGGAGAGCAGGCTGGAAGGGAGGAAGAAGGCGAGGAGGACCCCCGTGGCCCACCACCCACCGCAGGCGAAGAAAACCGTCCCCACGACCCAGGCAGCCACCGCTCCCGAGCGACTCAGCGCTCGGGCTCGATACGCCACCCCCGCGATGGCCCCGGCAAGCCCCAACCCCCAGATCCAATGCGCCACGGCTACGGCCCTGTCCACAAGTGGATGAGGAAAACGAGCAACAAAGCACTCCCGGTCCACCACAAGGTCAACGCCAACACCCGTTCCCTGCGGTACAGGGACCATCCCAGCAGCCAATCTCCCAAGAGGAGGAGCGTCGCGACGGTAGCCGTGCGCCGGAGAATGGGGTACATGGACCGGGATGCCACCTCGCCCCACAGCGCGATGAGCAAGAGCAGCCCGGAGGCCAAGGCAATGAGCGCGACCGTGTCCTGCCAGAAGGCATGTTGCAGCAAAGAAGGATATTGCCAGCCCAGCGTGTGCTCCCGGGTGAGCCCCAAGCGTCGGCGATCGTTCAACGCCTTCACCAGCCCTTGCCCATCCTGGGGGGATACGCCCACACACACCTGTGGGCCGCAGAAGAACCACATCTCCTCCACCGGTCGGCTGGAGAAGAGGAACAACTTCTTCTCTCCCACATCCCATCGGCCCACATAGGACGCGGGCCATTGCCACCACCGTTGGGGCAGGGAAAGGGAAAGGCCCGGGGGATGCACTTCTTCCATCATGGGCATGGGCAAGGTGAACGTGGCCCACCCCCAGCGCACGTACAACCCGTTGCGGTCCACTTCATAGCGCAGGCGTTCCAACGCCCACACCCGATACGTGTACACAACCCACAACACGGCCAGAAGGAACCATCCCAGACCGAGGAGATACGCGGTGAAGGAAAAAGGGCGGTGGACCGTGTACCACCCCAGCGCGATCAACACCCCTGCGCCGAGCACCACACCACCCCAGAGCAGACCGCGGTTTTTCGCCGGGAGGGGGTCAAACCTCAGCATCGTCCTCATCCCACGACCAAGAGCGAAGTTCGGGGAGAAACGCGTAATGGGTCATGTCCATCGAGATGGGGGTGATGGACACCTTGCCTTCCTGCAGGGCCCCGATGTCCGTCCCCGGTTCAGGGACCCCGGTGGGGGGATCGCCGCCGATCCAGTAGTAGGGCCGGCCCCGTGGGTCAAACCGCTTGATCAACACATCCCGGTAGACCCGGCGCCCCAGGCGGGTGATCTCGAACTCCGGCGGGATGCGGGCAGGATGGGCCGGCACATTCACGTTGAGAAACGTGTCCGGCGGAAGTCCGTGTTTCAACACCTGTCGCACCACCCGATACGCCACCCGAGCGGCCACGTCAAAGGAAATGGGCTCATCCGGGATGTACTCCTGGGACATGGCCACCGCGGGGATGCCGTTCACCACCCCCTCCATAGCTCCGGCCACCGTGCCCGAATAGGTGATGTCATATCCCAGGTTCACCCCCGCGTTGATGCCCGACACGACCAGGTCGATGGGGCCTTCCACAATGCCCAACACGGCCAGGGCCACACAATCGGAGGGTGCACCGTTGGTCGTCAGCGCGGGATACCCATCGGCCAGGGTGACCTGCTCCACCCGGAGGGGTTTGTGCATGGTTTTCGTGTGCCCCGCGGCCGACCAGTTCCGGTCTGGAGCGAGGATCACCACCTCGCCCAGGGGCAACAGCGCGTCCTTCAGGGCCAGGAGCCCGGGGGCGGTGACCCCGTCGTCGTTCGTCAGCAGGATTTTGGGCATGATCTTGCCTCTTCCATGGGTTGGGCAGTTCGGACGTTCCCGGTGCATCATACCTGGAACCGGACGAAGGCCAAAATTCCGGGCCACTTTGAGCGCCATTTGCCCTTGGCGGGGGAAGCCGTTACAATGGTGACGGGTGGGTGCCGGACTTTGGACATGTCAGCCTGGGCCCACCAAAACACTCTTTTGCACGGGCGCCGCCAAGACACGACCAAATCCTGCCAATCAACCGGGATCGGACCAACGAGGATCGAGCGGATGAACAAAGGGGAGCGTTCTCCCTCCATTCCATTGCACGAACGAATCCGCCAATTTCGGTGGATGATACCACCCTTAGTGTTCCTAGGCGCGGCCGCTCACGAGATCGTCCTCCTCTTCCTGGCCAACCCAGGGCCCGGCTATCCCCTGTGGATCCCCGTCCTCCTCTACGGCATCACCGGGAGCATCGTGACGTGGTGGGGACTGGGGCGGTTGGCCGCGTTCTCCGAGGAACGGGAGCAGGCCAAAGCGGAGCTCCAGGCCGCGTACGACCGCCTGGCCGAGACCCACCGTCAACTCCTGGCCATGCACGACATCGGCCGGGAGATCGCGTCGGCCGAGGATTTGCAACACGTGCTCGAGGTCGCCGCGCGGGCGCCGGTCTCCCTTGTCGACGCGCGGGGCTCCACCGTGGTCACCTTTGACGAACGGCAAAATCGCCTGCGGCTGGATGTGGCCTGGGGTCTGAGCAACACGTACTTGCAGAAGCTGCACGAGCGCCTGGAAGAGGGCATCCCCATGGAGCGGTGCAAGACCTGCACCGTCCTCTCCGCGCATGTGGACAGCAACTGTCCCCTGTTCGACGGTCTTCAGGAGATCGCGAAGAGCGAAGGCATCTACTCCCTGGCCTGTTTGCCCTTCGGCCGTGGGGAGAAACGGGAAGGCATCATCACCGCTTATTTCCCCACGCCCGACGGCCCGCCGGAGAATCACCTGCAGATTCTCAACATCGTGGCCACGGAGATCGTCAACGCGCTGGAAAGTGCCCGGCTGCGGGACCAACACATGGAGGCCATCTACGCGCTGGAACACCTGCCCGAGCAAGCCCCCGCGCTGGATGCCCTCCTCACCCAGATCCTGGACATCACCCTCATGGGGTGGAACGTCTCCTGTGGCGTGGTCTTCCTCACCGAGGGAGGACAGTTGGGCACCCGGCCGGCCGCGGTGCGGTGTTCCCATGACCTGGGCGAGGAGAGTCTGCGTTTTGCCCGGGAGATGGCCCGGCGGGCGTTGGTGGACGCGGCACCCTACATCGTGCCCGACACCCAACACGCGGATGCCCCCTGGAACGGGGATGTGGCTCCCATTCGCTCGGCCGCGGCCATTCCCCTGGTCGCGGGGCAAGATGTGCCGGGAGTGCTGGTCATGTTCTCCGACGCGGCGGGGTACTTCCGGGCCCACCACGCGCCGTACTTGACCTCTGTGGGGCATCATGCCGGTTTGGCCCTGTTGAACGCCCAACTGCGTTCCCAGGTGGAATACCTGGCCGTGGTGGAGGAGCGCTATCGCCTGTCCCGCGAGATCCACGACGGGTTGGCGCAGACGTTGAGCGTCATCGGCTGGCGGTTGGACCGGGCTGCCATGCTCCTGCGCAAGGGGGATCACCCCGCGCTGGAAAAGGAATTGGAGGACATCCGCCAGGAACTGCGCGCCGCGTACTTGGACGTCCGCCAGGCCATTGATGGACTTCGGCTGAACATCCACCATCCCGGCGGCCTATACGCGGCGTTGAGCTCCTACGTCCACGATTTTTCCCAGCGTACGGGCATCCACATCTCCTTTGAAGGGGAGGGGCCGGTCAACGACATCCCGGAGGACGTGGGCGTTCAGCTCCTGCGCATCGTGCAGGAGAGTCTGGCCAACGTGCGCAAGCACGCCCACGCCCAGCACGTCTACATCCGTCTGCGGCACACGCCTTCCTCCATCGAACTCTACATCGAAGACGACGGGATAGGGTTTGACCCGCGGCAGCCGCGGCATCGTTCTCGGGTGGGCCTTTCCAGCATCCGGGAGCGGGCCGAGAAGTTGGGGGGCACCTTCACCCTGGCCAGCCAGCCGGGCGAGGGAACCCGCATTTTGGTGCTCATACCTACCCGCGCGGTGGGCACAACAGGAACGCACGTGAAAGGGGCCCGACGCTAGGTCTCATGGATCCCCCTCCTTGGGGGCTCGATTACTCAAGTACTCGTTATGATCCGCATATTCTTGATCGACGACCATACCGTACTACGCCAGGGACTCCGGCTGATTGTGGAGAGTGCGGAGGACATGGAGGTGGTGGGCGAAGCAGGCTCGGGCCAGGAGGCATTGGAACGCCTTTCCCGCCTTTCCCCGCCACCGGACATCATCCTCCTGGACATCCACCTGCCCGATACCAGCGGGATCGCCCTGGCCCACAAATTCCGCGCGCTCTTTCCCCACGCGCGCGTCATCATCCTCACCGTCTCCGACCACACGGGCGACCTGATGGCCGCGGTTCAGGCGGGTGTGCGGGGGTATTTGCTGAAAAACGCCAGCGCAGAGGAGGTGCTGGACGCGCTCCGGCGGGTCCACCGGGGGGAGGCCGTTCTTCCCCCTTCCCTCACCACCCGGTTGCTGGACCAGTTGACTTATCCCGGCTCTTTGCCCACAGACCTGACAGAACGGGAATTGCAGATCTTGCGGTACATTGCCCGGGGGTTGAGCAACAAGGAGATCGCGTCCACGTTGAACCTGTCGGAGAACACGGTGAAGACCCATGTGCGCAAGATTTTGGCGAAGCTGAACGCGCGCTCGCGCGCGGAGGCGGCCGCGCTCGCGGTGCGTGCCGGGCTTCTGACCGAGTAACGCCGACTTGGTCGGAGTCGCTGGCAGAGTTGCTCTACAGGTCCGGCGTGGGGCAAGGGCGTGGGAGTCCTGCTGTCATGGATGTGCCCGCGGCCGAGGTCTGTTCGTCAATCACCCCACGTGACTTCTCCCCCGGAGACCTGTTTTTGGTGTGAAGGGGATGAAATCCGCCATCCACACAAGCCTCTTTTCCCAGCAGAGCCAAAATTGCTCCCCTATTTGGTCAGAAGC
>JAADDB010000006.1 GCA_013154135.1 Chloroflexota bacterium | reverse complement strand
GGGTGGATGTAGGGGTGACCATGGAACGCGTGGGCGTAGGCGCGGGCGACGTCCAGGTGGGTGTGGGGGTGCAGGGCAGACAGGAGGGTGGGGTGGACGTGGGTTGGGAAGGGGTGAAGGTCGGTGTGGGCTGACACGTGGGCGGTGTGGGCCACACGGGCGTCGGCGGTTCGGTAGGAGGCGCGGGCGGTGTGGGCACGTTGGGCGGTGTGGGCATGCTGGGAGGCGTGGGCACGCCAGGCGGTGTAGGCACGTTTGGCGGCGTGGGAATTCCCGGGGTCGGCATTCCCGGAGGCATCCCCGTGGGCATGGCTGTGGGCATCCACGGCGTAAACGTGGGAACTACATGGCCCGGATGGGTGGGGTGAGGGGTCGGGGTTTCCTCTTCACGGGTTGCGTGTGTCGGCCGAGGGGTGGGTGTACTTGTGGGTGTAGGAGAAGGCGTGAAGGTCGGTGTGGCCGTGGGCAGGGGAGAATTCGGCCGCGTGGCGCGCGGGGTGACCATAATGAGGGTGGAATGGGCGGCCGGGTGGACGGGAGTCTTCCCACCCTGGGACGAAGGCGCAGGCGTGGGTGTGTCGGTCGGCCGCGGGGTGGGTGTGCTCGTGGGGGAAGGGGGTGTGAGCAGGCGTCGGAACGCGCGCGTGTGGGCCAAGGCCTCCTCCACGCGAGGACGTACCTCGTCCGGCACCCGCTCCAGAAGGGAAGCGAGCAGCCCCTCGGCCCGGTTTAACCGCTCCCAAAGGGCCCATTGCACGCGCCGCTTTTCAGCCGGCGGGAGGTGCTCATATGCCTCCCGCGCGGTGGAAAGCTCGGCCATATACGCGTCTAACAACTCCGGCTCGACAATGCCCTGACGGAGAAGCGCGTCGAACTCCTCCAGGCGACGCAGGGCTAACTCCATGTGCACCAAAGGCGCCCGCTGTGGGGAGGTGATGCGCAAGGAGAGGTTCTCAATGTGGCGCTTGACCGGGTATAAGGGCTGACCGGGCATCGCATTCATGGCCAGTACGTAGGTCCCCAACCCCACGGTGAAGAGGAGAACAAGGGTCAAGGCGACCGTGGTGACAGGGGCCAAGGAGCGATGGAGCCCTTGACTCAAGCGATCCCACAAATTCCGCCAAACGCTGAGCGAGGATCGTTGTTGGGCCAACGCGCGGTGCATGCGCTCCCGAGCAGCATGAACAGCCGCGGCCGGGGGTTGGGGCTTGGGCGCGCGGGCCAAGGCCCGCACAGGTTCCACGTACTCCGCGATGACCGCGCGCATCTCCTGGGGGATGCGTTCATCCTGCAAGGGATCGTACCCGTACGGATCCTCCAGAGTTCGCTCGATGGCGTAGGCCAACAATTCCTCATCCACCTTCATGCATCACCTTCCACACCTTGCGCAGGTGCTCAACCGCACGATGTTGGAGTGCTTTGATCGCGTTGACGTTCTTCCCCAGGATGGCCGCGGTTTCGGCCAGGCTGTACCCCAGCAAGAACCGGTAAATGAGCACATCCCGCTGGGAATCGGGCAGTTGGGCCAAGGCCCGGTGGACGGCTTCTACCGTGTCCATCTGCAACGCGTGTTCCAAGGGGGATGGGCGGGTATCCTCCAAAGTGGGTGGGAGGGGGTCGGCCTGGCGTCCCGGCACCTTGCGACGCCGGTAGTAATCCACGACCAAGTTGCTCGCGATGCGCTGGAGCCATGCGCCCAAGCCTTTCCCTTTCTCCTGATAGGAACGGATGTGCTTGACCGCGCGTTCAAAGACCATCGCTGCCAAATCCTCCGCGTCCTCGGGCGTGGGCACCCGATAACGCAGGTACGCGTAGATCTCCGGGTAATATCGGTTGAAGATCTCGTCCCACGCGTCGGGGTCCAGCCGCCGGGCGCGCTCGGCCAAGGCCTCCGCATGACTGAGATCCTGCGGATCCTGCGATGTGGAACGCGCGAACAGTATCCGGATGAGCTCCCACCAGGGAGGCGCGTGTAAGCGTGCTAGCACCTGCGTATACCCTCAATTTGACTGAGTGCTACTGCGCCGATCGACGGACATATCTGGGTTCTTGGGCTTCATGAGCCCGCGGGAAGGACGGTTTTGTGTCCGTGGCGGGCAGAAGGAGACCAACGATGAGCGACGACCGACCACCGACGAACGACGGACGACCACCGACGGACGACCACCGACGATGGGTATCTCCGCGTCGGGGCGATGCCGATGGTGACTTTGGTCTCTCGTTCATGGTCCTTCCGCCCTGTCCGCCGTTAAGGTGCTACCGGGTTTGTCCGTCGATCAGGCTACTATATCCAACGCACAAAGGTGACCGTAGGATACGCGACAACAAGCGAACATCCAGGCCGGATCGTCTGCATCGGCCCACGGGTCGACCATGAGCTCTGCCAGTCAACCCACAAGCCGACGCGTGCGTTTTTACCCACTTCGCATTATAATTCCCCTGGGCGGTCAGGCAGAAGTCCCCCGGCACCTCTGGCAACCGGGGCCACACAATGCATCTGGGCTCATGTATCTCGGCCAATGGAGAGGCATATATCTCGCCCCATCCATACCTTGGACCTTCTGTCCATGCCCGTTGAGAGAACGGGCTTGCTTTCCCTCGCGCGAACGCACCTGGGCCAAGGTATCCTTGTCATCGTGGCAACCGCAGGATACGGTAAAACCACCTTTCTCCACTGTCTTACCCAAGAGATCCCGCGGAGTTTCTGGATCCCCTTGACCCTCGCGCATCAGGATGTAGTCCATCTGGAGGACCGCCTGAGCCCTCACTTGCCTGGAGATATCATCCTCTTGGATGATGTCCACGTGCTTGAAGGCGCTCCCCAAGCGCTGGAATGGCTGGCCGAAACTATCCGCCATCGCCCCTGGGGCTGGGTCCTCAGTGGACGCTGGATGCCCCCTCCCTTGGCCCATGTTCTAGCCACCTTGCCCGTCCATTTCATCACGGAGAAGGACCTGGCCTTCACGCTGGATGAGGTGGTGACCTGGCTTCAGCCCCTGGGATACGACCGGGAAACGCTCGCGGCCTGGCATGAGCGCACGAACGGTTGGCCTCTGGCCATCGCGGCCCTGGCCCGGATCTCCACCCACTACCCCGCGCCCTCATACATGGAGATGTCCCTGGAATCCTTCCTGGATACGGTGGTCTTCGCCCGGCTGTGGAGGGAACTCCATGTGCCCCTCCAGCGATTCCTCGCCCTCACGGGGGTAGCGCTGGAGTTCTCCCTCCCCCTGGCAGCATACCTGTGGGAACGGTTCGCCCCCCCAGAATTCCCGCCGGTCCAACACGTCTGGCAGGATGTGGTCCGCCGGCGCCTGTTCCTGGAACCCGGTACGCACCCCGATACCTGGCGGTATCACGACCTGTTCCGTACCTTCTTGCGACGCCAGGTCCCGGATCGATATTCGGTGGCCCGCCATATTGTCCGCTGGTACGAGGAGCAGGCGCGCTATCCGGAGGCCATTGAACAAGCCCTGGTGGATGAATTGTGGGAGGACGCGGCCCGATTGTTGGAGGATCTGCCGGCACACGTGATCCTCGAGACAAACCGCATCTACACCTTCCGCCGGTGGGTGCTCACTCTGCCCCCAGAGGTGCAGGATGCGCACCCGTCTCTGCTGATACGGTTGGGCGCGGATTTGTGCGCCTTTGATCAGAAGACCGAAGGGCTCGAACTCATCCAACGGGGCATCGCGCGCATCGAGACCACGAATAACGAAGACTTGCTGTGTCGGACTTACCAGGCCTTGGCCTGGGCCTTTCTGCGCCTTTGGGATGCGGAGAACGCGCGCTTTTATGCCAACCGTCTGTTAGAGGTGGCCACGACGGATGTGTACCGACAGCACGCGCTGCTCGTTCTCGGCCATGCCCATGTGCGCTGGGATATCCTGCCCCGGGCCCGGAGGTATTACCGCAACGCCCTGGCCCTGGTCAGCGAGGAAACTCCCCCACTGTTGGAAACGCATATCCGGGATAGTCTGGCCGCGTCTGTGCTGACACCAATGGGCTTCGTCCGTCAAGCCCTGGCCTTCATGGATCAAAGTCATCCCCTCCTCCAAGAACGCCCCGCGCCGTATGCATCCCATTTGCAGCAACGGGCCACGATTCACCTCCGTTTGGGACAGTGGGAGAAGGCCCGAGTCTGCCTGGAGAACATGGAGCACTACGCTCGTCAGGGAGAGGCAGTGGACCAGTTGTTCGATTTCTGGCGGCATTGGGCCTGGGCCATGTATGATGTGGGCACGGGCCGGTGGGAGGAGGCAGAGCGCCACTTGGAGGTTCAACGCTCCTTTCTGAACAAGTATCCTCACAAGCGTGCCTGTATCACCACGCTTCAAACCTGGCTGGTCCGCCGTCGCGGGGCGTACCAGGAGGCCTATCAGGTGGCAGAAGCCGTGCTGGACCTTCCCCACCCATCTACGTTGAGCCGATCCATCCTCGCGCTGGAACGGGATATCGCCGCGACTTACGCTTATGCCGATCCCCCTCCTCTACACCCGGAGACTCTTCGCCTGATCGACCACCGGGCTGTCATGTATCTCCTGCGCCTGCGTGGTCTCCTCGCGTGGCGGTGTTACCGCCAGGCACGGGTCGACTGCGCTCGGCGGCATCTCCAACGGTTGGCCGCGATGGTCCGTCGCTTTCCGGAATTGGAGACGATTGTGGCGGATCGGGATCCGGATCTCAGTGTCCAGATCTGGCGGGTCGCGCTGCTCTTGGGCGTGGCAGAGGATATAGCGGTGCGGGCGCTGGGACGGGTGGCGCGGCTGGATGTGTTGGCCGAGTTGTTGGCCGAGAAGGACCCTCACGTGCGTTGCGGCGCGGCCCGCGCGCTGGCCGAGACCGGGCGGGAGGAGGCAATGCCCCTCCTGCATCGGGCTCTCCAGAAGGAACGGGTGGCCCACGTGCGTGAATGCATGCGTCAGGCGCTGACGACGCTGGAATCCCTGCCACCGCCCCGTCTGGAGGTGCAGTTTCTGGGGGTGTTTCGGGTGTCGCGGGGCGGGCGTGAGATCCCGGAGGACGCGTGGCCACGTCCTGCGGTAGTGCGCTTGTTCCAATATCTGGTGCTGCACCGGGGCTGCCCCCTTCCCCGGGACCGGATTTTGGAGGACTTGTGGCCGGGTCAGGATCCGACGCAGGCACGAAATACATTGCGCCGCCTGCTCAGTTGGTTGCGCCAGGTGCTGGAACCGTACATGCACTCTAAAGGACCACTGCGCTACCTGTCCATCGCGTGGGATGTGTACACGTTTGACCCGGATGACCGGGTTCAGGTAGATGTGGAGATTTTTGAACAGGAGGTCCAGTCGGTGCTTGCGGCCGCGGCGGACGCGGATGTGCCGCCGTTACCGGAGACGTTCGTGCGCGCGTTGGAGGGGTGGGCGCCTCCGGTGAGCGCGGCGATGTACGAGGATTGGTGGGTTAAACGCGTGGAACGGTGGAGAGATCTATACGTTCAGGGGTGCGTGTACGCGGCTCGGGCGTACTTGGTTCGTCGGGCCTATCACCAGGCCGTCACCTGGGCGGATCGGGCCCTGCAGGAGGCACCTTGGATGGAAAGTGCCTATCAGGTAAAGATGCGGGCCCTGGCCCGGGACGGGTATCGCACGCAGGCCCTGGCCGTGTACGAGGAGGCCCGGGCCGCGCTGCAACGGGAATTGGGGGTCTCGCCCTCGCCTCAGACAGAATGGCTCGCGGAACGCCTGCGCCGTGGAGAGGATATTTAGCGGAACCCATCCCGCCCGGCGGTGAACGGTTGGCGGAAGATGCCATGCCGCCCGGGAGCCCGCACGGGGCTAAAGACCCCGTGCTACAT
>JAADDB010000118.1 GCA_013154135.1 Chloroflexota bacterium | reverse complement strand
GTGAGGATGGCTTCCAGCACGGCCAGGGCTTTTTCCATCTGCCCTTGGGGATTTTCCACAATGTAATCAAAGGTGGGCGCGGCTTTCAACCACTCCAGCGCGGACGCCAATCTCCGCCGGAATTCTTCCTCGGAGATATGGGGATCCCGTTGGCGTAGGCGTTCTTCCAGCTCTTCAACCGGGGCCACAATGAGGATGGTGACACAGTCGGGATAGCGTTTTTTCAGGAATTCTTTGCCCCGGATGTCCACTTCGATGAGCGCGATATCCTTGTCCGGCGGGACCTGGTTGAGGATGTTGTTAGGCATGCCGTACAGGTTCCCATCCTTGTAGACGGGACTGCTTTCCATGAGTTCACCCGTCTCCAGCATCTTGAGGAAGGTCTCGCGGTCGACGAAGATGTACTGGTCCCCCGGTTTTTCCCCCGGACGGGGAGGACGGGTGGTGACGGTGTGCAGGCGGTGGATTTCCGGATGCCGCTGGAGCAATGCTTTGGTCAACGTGGCTTTCCCCACGCCCGACGGTCCTGCCAGAACGAGGAAAAGGCTCACACTGCGTTCCTGGGGAGCACTTTCCGAACCCATACCGTGTCTCCTTTTGTTCTTTCACGATTCCCTTTCCGCCATTATAATCGGGGAGGGAAGGAACCCCAATTCATCCCTGGACTTTGGGCAAACCGCCTAGAGCCCGTCATTCTCATGTCATGGAGGAACGAGCAATGAAGCTGGTGATCCCCCTTGCCGGGTATGGCACACGGATGAGGCCTCACACCTATGTACGCCCCAAGCCCCTGATCAACGTGGCCGGTAAGCCTGTCTTGGCCCATATCCTGGACCGCTTTCAGGGGTTTGACATTGAGGAAGCCATCTTCATTGTGGGGTACATGGGTGACCAGATCGCGGCGTACGTGGACACGCATTACCGTTTTCCCATAACCCGTTACGTGGAGCAGACGGAGTTGAAGGGTCAGGCCCACGCGCTCTGGCTGGCCCGCGAATATCTCTCCGGCCCCCTCTTTATCATCTTCGTGGACACCATCGCGGATGGGAATTTGGACGTGGTGCGGGACACGGACGCGGATGGCATTGCCTTTGTCAAGGAGGTGGAGGATCCCCGGCGTTTTGGCATTGCCATGACCGACGCGTCGGGCAAGATCGTACGGTTTGTGGAGAAGCCGGATACCACGGAACACCGCCTGGCCCTCATCGGCCTCTACTGGCTGCGGGAAGGACGCCAGCTGGTGGAGGCTATTGAGGAATTGTTGGCTCGGGATATCCAGACAAAGGGGGAGTATTACTTGGCCGATGCGCTTCAGTTGATGATCGACCATGGCGCGGTGTTTCGGCCGCAAGAGGTGGAGGTGTGGAAGGATTGTGGCACCATTGAGGCCACGTTGGACACGAATCAGTATTTGTTGGCCCACGGGTCGGCCAATGACGCCCATGTGCGGCCCCCGCGCGGCCTGGTCCTTTCGCCATCGTACATCGGCCAGAATGTGGTCATTGAAGGAGCAGTGGTCGGGCCTTACGCGACGGTGCTAGACGGCGCGGTGATTCGCGATGCGGTGGTCCGCGATGCCATCGTGGGCGAGGGTGCCACCATTGAAAAGGCGCTGGTGGAGCATTCCATCATCGGCCCCAAGGCCCGAGTTCGGGGGCGTTTTCAGCGCCTGAATGTGGCTGATACGTCGTGGGTGGAGTTGGAATAGGGTGTCATGTCCCCCACATGGCCGGAACCCAAGAGGACAAGGAGGTCTATCCATGATAGTGGGCGTTCCGAAGGAAATCAAGGATCAGGAGTTCCGTGTCTCCATGCCTCCCGGTGGCGTGCGGACATTGGTAGACGCGGGGCATACGGTGTTGGTGGAAACCCAGGCGGGCGCGGGGAGCGGCTTCAGCGATGAGGAATACCGTCGCGCGGGAGCCCAGGTGGTGGATTCAGCCGCGGACGTGTGGGAGCGGGCGGAAATGGTGGTCAAGGTGAAGGAGCCTTTGCCACCGGAGTATCCATTCCTGCGGCAGGATTTGATCCTCTTCACGTATTTGCACCTGGCCGCGTCCCGCGAGGTGACCGAGGCACTGATGAAGTCGGGCACCATTGCCATCGCTTATGAGACGGTGGAGGACGAGAACGGGCGATTGCCTCTCCTCATCCCCATGAGCGAGGTGGCCGGGCGCATGGCTGTGCAGATCGCGGCCTATTACCTCCAGAAGACCAACGGGGGTCGGGGGAAGTTGTTCGCAGGGGTCCCGGGCGTGCGTCCCGCGGACGTGGTGATCATCGGGGGCGGCACGGTGGGGACAAACGCGGCCCAGATCGCCTTAGGCATGGGCGCCCATGTCACCATCATTGAGAAGAACTTGGAACGTCTGCGCTACCTGGACCACATCCTTCACGGCAGTTTGACCACGTTAGCCTCTAACGTGCACAACATCGCGGAGACGGTGAAATACGCGGACGTGGTCGTCGGAGCGGTGCTGATTAAGGGGGCCCGCGCGCCCAAGTTGGTGACACGGGATATGGTGCGGGAGATGAAGGAGGGGAGTGTAATCGTGGATGTGGACGTGGACCAAGGGGGCTGTGTGGAGACCATCCGGCCTACCTCGCACAGCAATCCCATTTACTTTGTGGATGGGGTGTTGCACTACGGCGTGGCGAACATGCCGGGCGCGGTGCCTCGCACCTCCACCTTTGCCCTTTCCAACGCGACATTGCCCTACGCGTTGGCCTTGGCGACCAAAGGCTTTGTCCAGGCGGTGCGGGAAGATCCCGGTCTAGCCAAAGGGGTCAACGTGTACAAGGGGCACATCACCTATCCGGCCGTGGCGGCTGCCTTCAACCTGCCGTACGTGCCGCTGGAGGAGTTGCTCGGCGGGTGAGAGAGGAGGAGGGGTGGCGTGATGTCCTGTTCAATGCCCTCCTCCTACGTGACGGGAGAGAAACTCTCCCTAGGAGGAGCAGGTGAGTACGATGAAACCGCGGTGCGTACTCCCCCTTCTATGTCCCAGCGGAAGGGGCCGAAGCCCCTTCCGGCCGAAACCGAACCTGGTCTTTAGGCCGGCAGTGACGTAGGGTCAACTCCGGCTCTCCGACGGGCAGACGCTTATCCGAAGAAGTAAATGTACAGGCAATAGATGCTCAAGGCCATAACAGCAGCGGTGAAGAAGAAACCTATTCGGGCTTCACCGCTGCCTCCGTCATCCAGGCTTGCCACCGCCTTCAGGGTGATGACAAAGAGGGCGGAGGCCATGCCCGCGAAGTACATCCCTAAGAGTAAGAACACCACCCGTACAGCGCCCATTGCCCGCCTCCTTTCTGCCCCTCAGAGGGGCTTTCCACGGGGAGCTCCCTTTCTTGTACCCTAGTACCGGAGCTCCCCCAGCTCCGGACAATGAAGATGGATAAGACCTTCGGGCGCTCGGGTTTCTTTGTTGAATAGGATATCATATGGCCTAAAGAATTGCATGGCAGGTCCCTTCCAAATTCCTGGCGTTTTCCTGACGTTTCGGACGGGAGAAAATGTCAGGTTGGGGATTGAGGGGGGCTGGGTGAGGAGAACTGTTTTGCGTGGGGGCTGGCCAGGCAGCATCCACGCAAAATTCATACCTGTGGTCACGCCCTACGCTTTGTCAACAGCCGGGAGAGGGTGTGCATGAACGTGGGCAAAGTGTGAATGTAGAAGGGGTAGAGGGGAGATAGAGGGCGATCCCAGGGCCCAATCCACGGTTGAAAACGTCCACCAAATCCCGCCTTGAACCGGTAAACCCCCCACATGGGATCGGATTCCGAGAGCTCATCCGGAGCTCCCCACATGTCGTACACAGTACACCCACGTGCCCGGGCCACGAGCATGGCTTCCCATTGGAGCAAGTGGTTGGGCATATGCCGGCGGGCAGGGCCACTTGCAGAAGCCCCGTACATGTACCATGCCCGCTCCCCAAAGATGAACAACATGAGCCCGGCTACCGGTTCCCCTTCCCATTCCGCGAGGAGCAATACAGCCATATCCCGCTCCAGAAAATGGGACCACACCACTTGATAGTAGGAGTAAGGGCGGATGAGGAACCCATCCCGCCGTGCGGTCTCCTCGTAAAGGGCGTAAAAGGTCGCCAAATCCCCTTTCGTGCCCTGTCGCACTTTGACTCCCCGTCGCCGGGCCAGGCGGATGTTGTAACGCCATTTGGGTTTCATGCGGGCCAGCAATTCCTCCTCTGTGCCCCGCAAGTCCAAAAGGACGGTGTTGCGGAATTGGATGGCCTGGGGTGAAGGACGCCATCCCTCTTCCTTGAGCAGCGCGATAACCGTTTGCCCTTCCGGTGTTTGAGGGTCCACGTCCGGGTCGATTTTGACAAACAGGGCCTTCTGTTCCCGCGCGTGTTGGGCGATGGCCCGCAGGATAGCTCGCACATCCTCCGGTTGGGTCCAGTCCACCACCGGGCCCTTGGGCACATAGCCCAAACGGAGGGGAAAACGGCCAAGGGAGCGGGTCAAGAGAAGGGCCTGGGCCACAGGGGTTTTCCCTGAGTGCACCCGTAAGGGATGGGCTTGCCATCCGGTTAGGGCTTTCACATGGCCCCATTCCCACGTTTGCAGGACATGGGGGTGGGGAAGGCGCAACAGGCCGCGGTTCCACGTTGCTGCATCATTTACTTGTTCCACCGTGTACGCTGGATTCACCCTCTTCACTCCTACGCCTCAAATCTCAAGCCCCGCGCGAGGAAAGGGTTTTGCGTGGGAGATCTCGCCCGTGCAAAACATGACCTCTGCCGTGCGGGTTCCCTTCAGCGGTTCCCTTCCAAACTACTTGATCGGTGGCAGTGCGGTCCAGTCGTAGCCGATATCGGGATCATCGTGGGGAATACGGCCTTCGTCGTCGGGGTCGTAGGTTCGAGACGTGATGTAGAAGAGATGGGCTTCCCCGCTGAGCACTTTGACCCCGTGGGCCACTCCCGGGGGGATTTTGAGCACGATGGGGTCGTAATTATCGCCCATGTACACTTCCTGGATGACCTTATAGGTAGGGGAATCGGGCCGGAGATCACACAGCACGGCTTTCACATTGCCGATGGGCACATACCACCAATCCACCTGCTTCCAGTGGATGTGCCATGCTTTGGCCACCCCTGCGAACATGCGGGAATGACTCCATTGCCCAAATCCCTCGCTGAAGAACTCATCCGTTACCCGGATAATTTCCCGGAAAAACCCTCGCGCGTCTCGGTGGGTAACCAGCTGTTTGATTTCTACTCCCTCGATCGTCACTTGACTCATGAGAGCCTGTTCCTCCTGTGAATGAATTGATCCGCTGATGGCCACAGCCGTGGGCCCTTCCCGTTCGTGAACGGCGATGTGTGGTCATGTTCCACCGCCCGGGGCTGAACCCCCGGGCCTGATTAACGGACAAAGCTTGGTAGTACCCCGGCCGCGGACGGGTATGGGTTCGTAATGAGTAACGATTGACGATTAACGATTAAGGCGGGTGAGCGGGATTTGCCACATCCTGTCTACGATGGCGTCCTATTCAGCAGGCCGATTCCCAGCTGTCTCCTCACAAATGCGCGTCCTAGCTGTTTTCAGTAGCATCCTGGCGGCGGACGGGTCCGCTGGCCTCTGTAGGGGCGGGTCTCAGACCTGCCCCGACCTCTTGGCGGCGGACGGGTCCGCACCCACCAAAAACAGTTCGCCAGGGAAAATCAACTCAAAGCCCCCTCCGGGGCACATGGCTATGCGCTCTTCCCGTTTGTGAACCGCGATGTGTGGTCATGTCCGCCCGCCCGGGGCGACACCCCGGGGGCGCAGGATGGGCACATGACCGGCCGAGCA
>JAADDB010000327.1 GCA_013154135.1 Chloroflexota bacterium | reverse complement strand
GGCTTCGCCCGGCCCGCACCCACGCAAAACTCTTTCTTCGCACGGGGCGAGGACGCCGGCACCCGCCGAGGCGCGGCCCCGTCCGCCGCCAAGGTGCTACTGAACATTTTCACTCCAGCAGGGGGGCAGCATGAACCAGGAACAAGGTTGGCAAGCAATTGTGGAAGGACGTCTCGAAGACGCGGTCCGGCACTTTCAGCAGGTACTGGACCGCGCGCCCGACAACGCGGGCGCGTGGCACGGATTGGGCGTAGCATATCACCAGCTAGGCCGGACGCAAGATGCGTACCAAGCCCTGCGCAAGAGTCTGGCCCTGGATCCCCGGCAGGTGGAGGCTTGGCACGCGCTGGCGCAAGTAGCCGATGCCCAGGGCTACACGTTGGAAGCCCGCGACGCGGCGCAAAAAGCCCTTCAGTTGGCCCGGGAGCAGAACTATCCCCCGGATGTCATCCGCGGGCTGGAACTCACAGAGCGGCAATTGGCGCAGGCGTTGCGCCATCTGGCCCGCGCGTTTGGGGTGAACCCGGAAACCCCGGAGGGGGAGGAGCAGCTGCGCCGCGCGTTCGACGCGCTGCAAAAGGGGCTCCAAGCCCTCCAGGCCGAACGGGCCGAGGAAGCGGTGGAACACTTCCGCGAGGGACTGAAACACGCGCCCGACAGCCCCATCCTCTGGAGCAACCTGGGCGTGGCCCACATGCTCGGCGGCCGGTGGGATGACGCGGAACGCGCGCTGCAACAGGCCCTGGCCCTGGACCCATCCTACGAGCCGGCCCGGTTCAACCTGGAGAAGCTGGCCGCGTACCGCTCGGCCGAGCGCGCCAGTCCCCTCCTGCACGGGTTCACCGCGACCAAACGGGATGCACCCAAGCGGGAATCCTTGGAACCTCCCACCCCTTCGGAAGAGGAGGAATGAGCCCATGGCCCAAGGTCCGGGATTCGATGAGCTCCAGCCCATCTTGCTGATCGCCACGCCGTGGCGTTCCCGCGCCTACATCCTGGCCGAACTCCAGGAACGGGGATATGAGGTGCGAGCCCTTCCGGGCATCCACCTGGCCTTGGGGTACCTGATCCGCCGTCCTCAGGTGCGGCCCGCGCTGGTCATCCTGGACCCGGAGGGGGATCCGGATTTCTCGCGGGAGAAGATCCGGGATTTGTTGGAGATAACGGACCCGGCTCCCTGGCTTGTCATCACATCCGGCATCCGCCCCATCTCCTGGCCCGAGTTGACCCAGTCCGACCGGGTGCAGTTGATAAAGCGTCCCGTCACGATAGGGGACATCATTCGGCAGGTGGAGCAGTACCTGCCAGCGAAGGATGAGTAACGGGTATGCGCAAGGAAACGCTTTACGCCTACGGAGCTGATGTGCTCACCCTGTTTCGCGCGTTCACCGGGGTGGCTATTCTGTACGAAGGGTGGCGCTATGGACGCAACGGGGTCCACCAAGTGGCCGTTTACGTCATCCTGGGCTGGATAGCGGACGCGCTGGATGGGACGCTTGCCCGGCGCAGCGGGAAGAAGACGAAACTCGGCCGCTATGATTTTCTGGTGGATGTGTTCCTCACCTGGGCCACGTTCGGGTATCTGACCATGGCCGGGTATATCCCGTGGACGTGGGCGGTGGTGTACACGCTGGCGGCCATGCTCATCATTGCCCTGGTCCAGCGCAAGTCCGTGGTCATCGTCTTCATGCGGCCCATTGATGTGACCACCGGGCTGATTGCTTTTCGCTACGTGCCCGAGCTGGCCCTCCTTTTTGGGCTCTGGCTGGTGGGACTGGGTATTGTGCGCTGGCGGCGGGTGAAGACGCGCGTGCGCACCTGGATTCGAGAGCTGATCCTCCTGGCCCGCTACCGGGGCCACATCCCCACCGGGGATGATGGATGACGGCGATGGCCACGGTCTGCCGGAGATAGAGTTTTGTGAGGGAGGCGGAGGGTGAACAGCGGTACGTGTTCGGCCCTCAATCCGCTTCCTATAATCCCTTCCCCCTTACTCGTTATTCGTCACATCCGACAGGAGGCTGAGATGCGCACGTACCCGATGTTGGGGCTTTTGCCCCAGTTCAGCCGTGATCCGGTGAACACCCTGGTCCGCCTTGCCCAGGAACAGGGTGGCGTAGCCGTACTCCCCTTGGGGCCCCGCCGACTCTACCTCGTCACCTCCCCAACGGGCGTACAACACATCCTGAAGGACCACGCGGCCAACTACATCAAAGGCCGCACCATGGATGTCCCCCGTCCCTTGCTTGGGGAAAACCTGGTCAGCGCGGAAGGCGAAACATGGCACCGCCTGCGGCGCCTGGTCCAACCCGCGTTCAGCCGTCGTCGCCTCCTCAACACGGTGGACACCATCGCGGGGACGGTGGAGGAGTTCTTCCCCCAATGGGACACCCTGGCCGACCAACGCACCCCCACCGACGTCGTCCACCTGATGATGGAAGTCACCCTCGCCATCATCGCCCGCATCATGTTCTCCGTGGACATCCTGGAGGAGGAAGAACGGCTCCTGAACGCGTTCAACGACGCGATGCACGCGCTCAACCGCATCGCCTGGAGCCCCTGGCCCCGGCTCTCCTCCCTCTACGTCCGCTCCCACCCCACATTCCGCAAGGCCAAAGCCACCTTGGACGAGGTGGTCTACCGCATCATCCGCTCCCGCCGCGCGTCCGGCGCGGAACGGTCTGACCTCCTGGACCTCCTCATGAAGGCCAAGGACCCGGAAACAGGGGAACAGTTGGGCGATGAGGAGTTGCGCAACCAGGCTTTGACCGTCTTCCTGGCCGGACATGAGACCACGGCCCTCGCGCTCAGTTGGACCTGGTACCTCCTGAGCACCCATCCCCAGGTGGACCGGGAGTTCCGCGCGGAGGTGCAGGAGGTGCTGGGGGAGCGGCCGTTCACGCGGGAGGATGTGGACCGGCTGACTTACACGCGGATGGTCATCGACGAAGTCCTGCGCCTGTACCCCTCCGTGTGGGTCACGGCCCGGGATGCCGTGGCAGAGGACCAAATCGACGGGGTGCGCATCCCCGCGGGCGCCCGGGTGATCGTGAGCCCCTACGTCACCCACCGGAACCCAGACCTCTGGCCCGCGCCCGAGGCCTTTGACCCGGAGCGGTTCCGCAACGGTGTGCCCCAGGATCTCCCGCCCTTCGCGTACTATCCCTTCAGCGGGGGACCACGCAAGTGCCTGGGGTATTTCCTCGCGCCCTTGGAGATGACGGTGATCCTGGCTCTGGTGGCCCGAAGGTACCAGCTGGCCCTGGTGCCCGGTTATCCGGTGCGCGCCCGCCCCGTCCTCACGCTGAGGCCGCATCCGGGCGTCTACATGTGGCTGGAGCGTACGGGGTGAAAACGCGACCACGGCGCCGGGATCGCCGGCGCCGTGGTCATCCCCTGCACTGCGGGGGCTCAGTCGGCCAGGGTGGAGAGATCGCCCACGGGCTGGCCCATGGCCTTGGCCCGTAAGACCCGGCGCATGATCTTGCCGCTCCGGGTCTTGGGGAGTTTGTCCACCACTTCGATCTTCGCGGGCACCGCGATGGGGCCCAACTCGTGACGCACGTGCTTCTTCAACTCATCCTCCAGTCCGGGATGATCCTCATGACCTGCCTGGAGGATGACGTACGCGTAGATGACGTTGCCCTTGATCTCGTCGGGCACGCCGATGACCGCGGCTTCGGCCACCGCGGGATGGCTCACCAACGCGCTCTCGATCTCCGCGGTGCCCAGACGATATCCGGCCACCTTGATGACGTCATCGATGCGACCGATGATCCAGAAGTAGCCATCCTCATCCTTGCGCGCGGAATCGCCCGTGAGATACCACTTCTGCTCGCTGAACTTGCTCCAATACTGGCGCACATACCGGTCCGGATCCCCGTAGATGGTGCGGGCCATCGCGGGCCAGGGGTGCTTGATGACCAGGTAGCCGTCCTCGCCCGCGGGCCGCGAGTTGCCGTAGTCATCCACCACATCCGCGAGGATGCCGGGGAAGGGGAAGGTCGCGGACCCGGGCTTGAGGGGCGTCACGGGCAGAGGGGTGATCATGAAGTTGCCCGTCTCCGTCTGCCACCAGGTGTCGATGATGGGACAGCGCTCGCCGCCGATGACCCGGTAGTACCAACGCCAGGCTTCGGGGTTGATGGGCTCACCCACGGTGCCCAACAGGCGCAGGCTGGACAGGTCATGCCGCGCGGGCCAGGCATCCCCGTAGCGCATGAGCCCCCGGATGGCCGTGGGCGCGGTGTAGAGGATGGAGATGCCGTAGTGCTCGATCATCCGCCACCAGCGGTCGGGATAGGGATAATCTGGGGCGCCTTCGTACATGAAACTGGTCGCGCCCAGGATGAGGGGCGCATAGACGATGTAGGAATGGCCTGTGATCCACCCCGGATCCGCGGCACACCACCAGCGGTCCTCGTCTTTGATGTCGAAAGCCCACTTGAGGGTCGTCGCGATGCCCACCTGATACCCGCCGTGGGTGTGGAGCACGCCCTTGGGCTTGCCCGTCGTGCCCGAGGTGTAGAGGATGAAGAGGGGATCCTCCGCGTCCATCACCTCGGTCTCGCTGGTGCCGTTGGCAATGGGCAACTGTTGTAACTCGTGGAGCCAGAAATCCCGACCCGTCTCCATGTGGACTTCGTGGCCGGTGCGCTTGACCACGATCATGTGTTCCACCACAGGGGAACGCTTGACCGCCTCGTCCGCGATGTCCTTCAGGCGCACGATCTTGCCCCGCATCCAGCCTCCATCCGCGGTGATGAGGACCCGACTCTGCGCGTCCTGGATGCGTTCGGCCAAGGCTTCAACACTGAAGCCGCCGTACACCACCGAGTGAATCGCGCCGATCTTCGCACAGGCCAGCATCGCGATGGGAAGTTCGGGAACACGGCCCATGTAAATGGTCACCCGGTCCCCTTTCTTCACGCCCATGCCCTTGAGGATGTTGGCGAAACGGTTGACTTCCTGCCAGAGGCGGTAGTAGGAGAAGGTACGGCGGTCACCCGGCTCCCCTTCCCAGATGAGGGCCAACTTGTTGCGCCGCCACGTTTTCATGTGGCGGTCCAGCGCGTTGTAGACGATGTTCGTCTTCGCGCCGACAAACCACTTGTAGAAGGGGGGATTGCTGTCGTCGAGGACCTTTTCCCAAGGTTCGAACCAGTCCACCATCTCCTTGGCCCGGTCCTCCCAGAACTTGACGGGATTCTCCTCCCCTTCCTTCCGGTACCGCTCATACTCTTCGGGACTCACGTTGGCGTTGCGGATGACCTCTTCCGGGGGATAGTAGATTTCCCGTTGGGCTTGCTGGATTTCGGCCTCACGGCGTTCGTCGGGCTGTGTACTCATGGCTCACTCCTCCTGGTGTAGGGTATGACTTGTGCAAAAGCGGCAACACTTCGGCGGGCTTCCATGTCCTTGCCCTGTGACAGAAAGGGGTTTTGGGGTAGGGACGGGCTTTGTACGCCACTCCCATGCCCAAAACATCTCTTCCTCGGGAAAGGACTAAAAGCCCTAGAGGGTTGAAAGTAATTTTACCTTTGAACTCTCATCGCGACAAATGGGTGCCGGGCGGATACAATTGAGGAACGATGGGTAACGAGTAACTAACGAGTAACGATTAACGATTGACGATTAAGGTGAGCGCCCGGCCGACGTCTCCTTCGCCGTTCTCAGTAGCATCTTGGCGGCGGACGGGTCCGTGGAGTAACGATTAACGATTGACGATTAATTGGTGTGTAGCCGGGAGAAATCAACTCAAAGGTCAGTTGCAACCCAATAAATGGCCCACGGGATAGAATGCGCCCCTGGCCCCTTGGGCGCGGACGG
>JAADDB010000326.1 GCA_013154135.1 Chloroflexota bacterium | reverse complement strand
CGGTTCCGTGCCCCTAACTTGCGGTAGATGTTCTGGAGGTGACTTTCCACCGTTTTTCTCGACAGGTGCAACTCGTCCGCAATCTCTCGGTCCAACTTGCCCTGGGCAACCAATCTCAAGATGTCCCGCTCCCTCTCGCTCAAGGGCGAGGGGCCTCTTTCTCTCTCCTGCGCGGCCAGGGCATCCCGAAGCCGGTGTACTTCCAACTGCATTCCCAGCAAGCGCGCCGCGATCTCCAAGGCCCACCGGTCCTTACGGCTCAGACCGCTACCCTCAATGTGCCTGCCGAACATCAGGCGCCCCAGCACGTTGACCCCACTTCGCACGGTCGTCTCCCATGCCGGTGTCTCCGGGCATTCGTCCTTATCCACCACCGCGCTTCCCCAACAATAACACCGGCCCATGTCATCCTCCCCGCACACCCACGCTATCTTCATTCCCTCGGCCAGCGCCTGCACGGCCCGTCGCCATGCCGCCTCCTGCGTCCGAGCCCCTCCCAGCGTTCGACTAAACGTCCGCAAGAAGGTATCCCGTTGGTACCATCCACCGTACAACTCTTGTTCCAGCCGCCTGCGCAGACTTCGGAACAGGGGATACGCGACAACGATCCCGCCTATAACACCCCAGAGGCGGCCCTGGGGGAAGGTCAAACTCAGGAAAGAGAGCGCGCTGCCCAGCACCAACAACTCGATAATCAGGGCCGCGAACGTCACCAAGAAGTGGGGAGGCGGTTCCACCTGTTCCTGCCAGGGCGTGTACTTGCGCATTACCGCTAGGTACCCAAAGGGGATGACCACCTCCAGCACGTGGGCCAGGGGCAGCGGTATCAGCGGTCTGCCCAGCACCCGTTCCGCGCCAAGCACTCCTATGGCCGGAATGACCCCACCCACCAGGAGCACAATCGTCAACCAGCGGGCTATCCACTTCTCCTCCACCCCTGTGCCCCAGCGGTATGCTACCCCCACAATCCAGCCCCACGCGACCAGCATGGTCATCACGAAAAACCCCTGGGACATGGCCCGCAGACCTGGGAGATCGGGCCACAGTACCCATGCTAGAGCTTGTACGCCGGCCACGGTGTACAAGCCGACCAGGAACGGATACCTCCATTGTTTTTCCAGTTCGTGTGGGAACACCAGGTGGAAATGCACAATGACTGCGCCTAACAGCACCAGGGCGGGAGAACCCAGTCGGTGGGGAGAATGAAACGCGAACGAGGCCGCGCCGGCCAACGTTGTCAACGCCGTCAGGCTCATGGCCCACAGGAACAGTAACCTCACCTCCTCCTCGGGGACCGTCAACCAGGCCACGACCCCCATGCCTAGGAGCCCAAACGCCGTCCCTACTCCTAGCCACGCGGTCACACGGGCCAGCCCGGTAACGTTCACACCGGGCTGATGCCACAGCGCCCATATGACATATACGCTCGTCCCCAACGCAATCCCTACAGCCGGCAGGCCCAGATAAAAGGTCAGGGAACGCCAGGGAGGGGATTTTCTCAGATCGTTCAACATTAGTTATAAAACCCCATAAGTTCCATACCATCACATTGCCATAGAAGTATAACATGTGATAAATTATGGGACAAGTACGGTGTAAAAATCCCGGCAGTCCCTTGGTCATGGACGGAGCAACACGGCCTATAAATAATGGACTATAGACGCATCGGGATAGTTCCAACATGGCGACAACCCGATCACAGTCGGCAAGAATTCAGGGATTTCCCGGATGTCAGGAAGGCGGAAATGTGGTACGGTAGAGGTACAATCTCAGTCGGAATTAGGGGGTCGTCAGGCAACAAGACCCCGAGGCTGTAGATAACCCAAGGAGAAGAATACCATGCCCACGCGAATCTCCCTTCGGTGGATAGGGATGTGGATCCTGGTTGGGATGATTTTGGCCGCGTGTGCGGTGCCGTCCACGAACCCCACCGCGGGCGTCCCGTCGCCTACTGCCACGTTTCCTGTCCAGGTGGTCACCCGCAACGACCTCACCATCCGTCTGGTCCAAGCCGTCGTCACCCACACCGACACGCGCGTTCTCTTCACCATCCATCACCCGGATTTCCCCAACACCCTGGAAGGCATGTCCCGTTACAGCCTTGCCTCGCCCCTCCGTCCGGAGGTGGACCTGCGCCTGGAGGGTTTTGTCGAGAATGCGGTCTACGGCCGGTCCGTGCGCCGTGAACCCGGCGCCTTACGCCTGGAACTGCGGCTCCCCCGGCCCGCGCGACCCAATGCGCCGGTCACCGTGGAAATTCTCTCCCTGCAGATTCATCGCGAGGAGGATCACCAGGCGACCACCCTCACCTTTGAAGGCCCCTGGCGGTTCACCTTTGTGCCCTTGCAATCCCCGTCCGAGGAGCCCCGCCGTGTCTCCCTGAATCAAACCCTGACCACCGATGGGGTTCAGGTGGACGTGCGGGAGGTCCTCTTCTTCCCCGAGGAGATCGTGGTGACCTATCGTTATCCCGGTGAGGTGCAGATGTTAGGGAGTCCCCAGTTAGCGTGTGACGGTGACACCATCGTCGGCCAGGATCAGGACGTGGGTGACGGCGAGTGGCGGCAGGTCATTTTCCCTGCACCCCCGCCGAGCGCGACGTCATGCCGCCTCCTTTTCGGTCCTTTCCTCACCCTGAGGCCGGCAGACATCCGTTTCACTCTGCACTGGGATGTGCTGGCCGACCGCGGTGAGGATGTGCGGGTGGGAGAGGCCACGTGGCACTTCGATCCGCCGGTGATCCTGAAGGACCGCACCGAACTCACCTGCACTCCGGTCAACGACGCGGCCCGGCGCCTGATCCCCATTACCGCGACAGACGCGGTCCAGGTGGTGGATGAAACCGGCGCGTCTTATCCCATCGAATCCTGGCGCCTGGAACTCGACCAAGCCGGATGGAAGAAGCAGGTCCTGTACCTGGAGGGACTGGTAGCGCCCGTGCAGCGCCTGGACATCCACAGCACCCAGGTGGGGCGCATTGTGGACGCGGTGGCGTTGGAATTGCCCAGGCCGTAAGCCGCGTCCGATGCGTTCGACGAGGCCAACCCATTCTCCGGGGTTCGTGCGTGCCTTCCTGTTACCTTTTCCGCCGGGGCACGATATGATAGGTGAGAGGATGGAACGCAATTTCAGACGGGTTTCTCCCAAAGGGAGGGCCTTGGCGTTCGGTTGACTCGCGTGACTCGTCAATCGTCACGTGTTCATCGTTGAATGTTCCCATCATCATCTGACATCAGGAGGACCGGTGGGACGGCAAGCCGCACCTTCGCTACCCGCGGATTTCGCACAGGTCTACCGGGACCACGTTACCCGCGTGTACCGCTACGTGTACGCGCGCGTGGGCAACCGGGAGGACGCGGAGGACTTGACCGCGCAGGTGTTCTTCGATGCCCTGGAGAAGTGGGCATCCTACCGGGACGAGGGCAAGGTGGCCGCGTGGCTCCTGACCATTGCCCGGCGGCGGGTGGCGGACTACTACCGTCGGCATTCACGCCCCCTCTCCCTGGACGTGGTGCCTTTCCTGGCGGACCCACATACGCCGTGGGATGGCGTGGAGAAGGAGGAGGAATTGGCGCATTTGGCCCGGCTGGTCGCCCAACTCTCCGACGAGGACCAAGAACTGTTGCGCCTGCGCTTCGCGGCCGGGCTCACCTATCGGGAGATGGCCGACATCGTGGGGCGCAGCGAAGCCGCGGTGAAGATGGCCGTCCACCGGCTCATTCGACGGCTGGCACGCATGTGGGAGGCTTCGTATGAGCACGCATGAACCCTGGGGGGAGATGGAGACCATTGCCCGGACAGAACGTCGCTTGCAGGAGATGTACGCGCGCCCGGCGCCCGACCCCCGTTTTCTTGCCCGCCTGGAACAGGACCTGCACGAGAGGTCCTCGCGGACGTCGCGTTTTCCCTTCCTGCATGTGCTCCGACGGCGCTGGGCGGGAGCGATGCTCCTCGCGCTTATAACCCTCCTTGTGGGGGTCACTTGGGTGGGGGGACCGCGGGACGCGTGGGCCCAGTTCCTGCGCCTTATCGGCTACGCGCCCCACGTGGGCTTTGTGGACGTGGAGGAAGCCCGTGTCCTGCCCGCGGCGGTCACCCGACAGGTGGGTGATGTGACCATCCGGGTGGAACAAGTGGTGGCCACGGGAGAGGAAACCCGCGTCGTGGTGCATCTCAAGGGCCCCAGCATTCGGATACCGGCAACACGCGAGGGGGATGCGCCCTCCTTCACCAACGCGGACATCGTCCTGCGCGCGTCCGACGGCACACAACTGCAAGCCCGGCAAAGTGCTACCACCGTGGGTGACGGAGAGGCCTGGATCACGCTCTCCTTTCCGCCGCTCCCGGATCACGTCTATCAGGTTGACCTGGACCTGAGCGCTGTGGCCCGTGGCCTTCACCTGCCCGCGGGGGAGTGGCGCATACCGTTGACCATTTATCCTGCACAAAGTGATTTGGTGGCCCACGTGCTAACGGAGCCCTACGAACCCCGTGCGGCTCCACAGACGCGGCACGGCATCACCCTGCGTGTCCTGCGCGTGGCCCACACGCCTGAACAGACCGCGCTCCAGTTACAGGCCGAGTTCCCTGAACAGTACACGACCTTGATGGCATCTCACGTTCTGGATCCTCTCATGTATGACGACGTGGGCCATGTGTACTATCGGCCCATTCAAGGGGGATCGCAGACCGTGGTGCGCAAGGAAGTGAGCGTTTCCCGCCCCTCCGCGCCCAGGCCGACGTCTTCAGCCACGCGCACGACGACCTGGGAGGACGTGCGCGCGCCGTTGTCCGCGCTGGCCCGGCGCCTGACCTACGTGGTCTCCGCCGTCGAGGTGATGGTGCCTCTTGACGCGTCCTTCTCCTTGGACTTGGGAGAGAACCCACAACCGGGGGACGTGTGGCCTCTGAACGTGCGCCTGGACGTGGATGGGGTCCCGGTGTGGGTGAGGAAAGCCACGTTGTTGTACGACCCCCAAGCCCATGCCTATCACTTGGTCTTCGCTATGGAGACCTCGGAGGTTGAGGGCAAAGTGGTGGAAAACCTGACCCTGTTCGCGCCGGGAATCTCCACCATCCATGAAATCGGAGGGGGGACAACTGGATATCCGGGGGTGATATTCATCATCCCCGAGGAACACCTTCCGAGGGGGACGTTGGCCGTCCGGATTCAAGACGCAACGATGACGATAAAAGGTCCCTGGCGCTTCGAGTGGGAGGTTCCCCGGCCCGCGCTGCCCCCGTCGGTGAAGCCGGTGGTCCTGCACCCCGAAGCCCGCGCGTCGGACCGGGGCATCACCCTGTGGGTCGACACGTTGACTCTCACGGACCGGGTGACGGTCTTCGACCTGCAGGCCGAGACGCCGGAGGGCACCACCCTCGACGGGGTGTCGGCTCGCCTGGTGGATGCGGCCACAGGGCGAGAGTGGAAACCGCAATGGCATGTGCAGTGGTGCCGGAAAGGGTCCCAGGGGCCGGTGGTACGGCCGGAGGCTGTGTGGCCTCCTTCTGCCTGTGGCCGGGTGTTTCCGGGCCGGGTCATCTTCGGCCCTCTCTCGCCCGCGACGAAGGCGGTCACGTTGAAGGTGGATGCCGTCACCCTCTTCCACAAGGATCCGGTAACCCTCACCCTGTCCCTGCCCGAACGTCTGGTCTTTGACACGGAGGTGAAGGGCAGCGCGGCCATGCGCCTGGATGTGGACACTCGCGTCCAGGCCGGGCCGTTCACCATCCACTTCACCCAGGGCTGGGTGCGGGATGTGCCACCGATGGAGGTCTGGCTTCTGTCGGAACCCATGTCCAAGGATGTGCTGGGAACCGGGTTCCTGAACATGCCCCTTCTCACCGTGCGAGGGGATGGTC
>JAADDB010000147.1 GCA_013154135.1 Chloroflexota bacterium | reverse complement strand
CGCCCCTGATCATCGAAACCGAGGAGGAGAGACGACGCTGGGAAGCCGCGGAGGAACGACAGCGTATTCGCCTGGCCCAGGCGCGGCGTAAGAGTAAAGAGTAACGATTGACGATGAACGATTAATCCGTCCGGGGGGATTGGCCCCATCCGCCGCCAAGGTACGACCGAATTTTGTCCGCGAATTTGTGGATATCTCCCCGGAGAGAACTGTTTTTGGTGCGTGGCGAGAACATCGGCATCCCGCCGAGGCGCGGACCCGTCCGCCGCCAGGGTGCTCTTGAGTTGCGTTCGCCCGCCAGGACCGTTTGTCCAAAGCCCAGTAAGTGAGAAAGCCCATGATCGCCATCGTGAACTATCAGGTAGGCAACATTCGCAGCGTGGAGAAGGCGCTGGCGCGCGCGGCCGAAGGCACAGGCCAGGAGGTGGTCGTCACCGCGGACCGGGACACTATCCTGCGCGCGGACGGCGTGATCCTGCCCGGCGTGGGCGCGTTCGGCGCGTGCATCACCAACCTGCAACGCTTCCACCTCCAGGACGTGGTCCTGCGCGTCATCGACCAGGGAACTCCCCTCCTGGGCATCTGCGTGGGCATGCAGATGCTCTTCGAGGAGAGCGAGGAGATGGGCCGCTGGCCCGGCCTGGGGGTGTTTCGGGGCACGGTCCGCCGCTTCGAGGTGAACTTGCGCGTGCCCCAAATCGGCTGGAATCAACTCCACCACGACGGATCGGATCCCCTCCTGCAGGGGATTCCAGACGGCGCGTATGCCTACTTTGTCCACTCCTACTACTGTGACGCGCAGGACCCCAACGACGTGGTCGCGTGGACAGATTACGGCATCCTCTACCCATCGGTCGTGCGCCGGGAAAACGTGTGGGGTGTCCAATTCCACCCGGAAAAGAGCCAAAAGGTAGGGTTAGGCATCCTGAAGAACTTCGTGCACATTGTAGAAGGGAGGCAATAACACATGCGCATTGAATTCCTGGGAACCGGCGGAGCCATCCCCACCCCGCGCCCTGGTTGTCACTGCCGGGTGTGCGAACCGGCCCGGCGCTATGGGGTCCCCCACGCCCGGATGGGCCCCTCCCTCTTCGTCCACGGCCCGGACGTGCTCATCGACACCCCCGAGGAAAGTCGCCTCCAGCTGAACCGGGCGGGCATTGACCACGTCACCGCGGTCCTCTACTCCCACTGGCATCCGGACCACACCATGGGCCGCCGGGTGTGGGAGACCATGAACATGGACTGGCGGGGCTGGCCCCAAGCGCCGAAAACCGTCCAAGTCTACCTGCCGGAACAAGTGGCCAAAGATTTCGAGGAACGCTTGGGGCTGGGGGAACACTTCGCGTTCATGCGCTCCCACGGCACCGTGGACATCCACGTCATCCCAGAAGGGGAATCCATCACCGTCGGGGACGTACGCATCACCCCCATCCCCTTGGCCGAATCCTACGTGTACGCGTTTCTGTTCGAAGAAGGGAACACGCGGGTGCTCATCGCCATGGACGAACTCTTCGGCTGGACCCCTCCCGCTGAGTTGACAGGCGTGGACCTGGCCATTCTCCCCACGGGCGTGTTCGAATTCGACTTCTTCACCGGAGAACGCCGCATCCCCAAGGAACACCCCGTCCTGGCCAGCGAGGCCACCTTCCGTCAGACATTGGAGATGGTCCGGGCCCTGCGTCCTCGGCGTCTCATCTTCACCCACATAGAGGAACCGGACGGCAACACCGTGGAGGACCTGGAACGCATTGCCCACGCGCTTTGGCAACGGGAAGGATGGGACATCTCGTTCGCCTATGATACAATGATGGTGTCGGACATAGACGGCCGTCATTAACCATCAATCGTTGATCATTGCTCACCCCATGTTCCCAGACACGTTTTTATTCCGCATGAGAGAACTGCTTGGGGAAGCGGAGTTCGCCGAATTCTACGAGGCCCTCCGTCGTCCCCCCACACCTGCCATCCGGGTGAACACGCTGAAGATCCCGGTGGACGAATTCCGGGCCATCTCCCCCTTTCCCCTGGAGCCGGTCCCCTGGTGCCCGGAGGGTTTCTACATCCCGGAAGACGTGGAACCGGGAAAACACCCCTACCACGCGGCCGGACTTTACTACGTCCAAGAACCCACCGCGATGGCCGTGGGAGTGGTGGCCGACCCCCAGCCGTGGGAGTGGGTCGCGGACCTGGCCGCGGCCCCCGGGGGCAAAGCCACCCACCTGGTAGCCCGCATGGAGGACAAGGGATTCCTCCTGGCCAACGACATCGACCGGCGTCGTACGACCGTGTTGGCCCAGAACCTGGAACGCTGGGGATCCCGGATATGGGTGGCCGCGAACGAGCGCATTGAACGCCTCCAACCCAACTTCCCCGAAGCCTTCGACACGGTTGTCCTGGACGCCCCCTGCACCGGCGAAGGGATGTTCCGCCGCAACCGGGACGTCATCGCCCACTGGAGCCCTCGGGCCGTCCAGGGAAACGCCAAACGCCAGCTGCACCTCCTCCGGGCCACCACACGACTGGTCAAACCCGGGGGGGTTCTGGTCTACGCGACGTGCACCTTCAACCCGGACGAGAACGAAGGCGTAATCGCCCGCTTCCTCCGGGAACATCCCGAATTCTCCTTGGAACCGGTGGACCTGCCCGGCGCCTCGCCCGGCCGGCCCGATTGGGTGGAACCGGACCTGGCCCAAGGGCTGAACCTGGAGTACACGCGGCGCTTTTGGCCCCACAAAGTGCGGGGCGAAGGGCACTTCATCGCGCTCATGGTGAAGGAAGGATACTACCGTCCCCGCCACCCCCTCAACATACCTGAACCCAAACGGCCCAAGGGGATGCCCCGGCGGGTGTGGCATCTGTACAAGACGTGGTGCGAGGAAACCCTGGTGGAAATGCCCCGGCTGGCCGGCCTGATCCTCGTCAACGACCAACTCTACGCGTGCCCCATCAACCCCGGTCGCCTTCAGAACCTGCGCATCCTTCGGCCGGGCCTGTGGTTGGGCACCGTCAAACAAACCGCGTTCATCCCCGACCATGCCCTAGCCATGTGGCTCAAACCGGAAATGGTCAAACGCCGGCTGGACCTCACCCTGGATGACCCGAGAGTGGTGGCGTACCTGAGGGGAGAACAGCTAGAAGCCCCCGGAGAGGACGGGTGGGTCCTGGTCACAGTGGACGGCTTCTCCCTGGGCTGGGGAAAACGCGTGCGCGGGGTCGTGAAAAACCGCTACCCGAAACACCTGCGGTGGCGGTAAACGCGCATTGGACATCCCCGACTTTAGCCAAACCGTCCTGATGGGCTCAATCGTCGAGCGCTACTTCCGACTGACCCCCACCGTCACATGCGTGGGCTCATCCGGCTTTTTCCCCGGAATGATGTGCAACCGCAGCTGATACGTGCCCTTTTGCCACAACTTCTGCTGACCGCCTGAAGCATTCGCCCCATCCTCCACCGGAGTCCACCCGTACTCCTCCAGCGCTTGGGCATAGAAATGAGCGACTTCCTCGGGAGTCAACCGGGTATCGAAAATGGCCACCTGGTGAGTACCCAGGACCACCTTCGCATCCTCCGGGAGGGGGAAAGGCTTGTTGTCAAACCCGTCCAGGACAAGGGGTTTTTCCTCCTTATCCTGGGGCTGTTCGCCCAACGCCATGTTGGGCCGTTCAATTTGGAGGGGTTCGTTGGCCCCGTACACGTCATAAGTGACATCCACACTGCCGGCAAAGGGTTGGGGACTGAAATCAAAGCGGAAACCCTGCCCCTCCACATGAGCCCGATAGCGCACGATGTACCCGCCATCCCGGGCAACCCACACATCCCCCTGGACTTGGGTGACCGCGTCCTGCTCCTCCGGGCCCATGTAAGCCAACGCCTTAGGGTCGCTGAAGGTGTAGTGATCCGTGTGAACCTGGTTGACGACCACATCCGTCTCCTTCAAGTGCAGGAGAGAGGGGTCGGGGACAAGCTTAGAGGGGTCCAAAAAACCCTGTTCTGGGTCATTCTGGGCCGGCGTTTTCAACCACGTCGTCCCGGTGCTGATGTAGAGATCGCCGTTCACCTGGATGAGCTTGAGCACATCCGCGGTCTTCCGCCGCTCCGAGGGCTTGGCCATGGAACGCAACCCCCGGATGGTCGTCCGTCGAGCCCGTTGCGGCGCGTTCACCGCGTCCACTTCCACCTCCATATGCGCCTTGTCCAACCCCGTCTCCGGCCGCGGGTGGACATCAATGGCCGCTCGCACCTGATACGACCTCAACGCGGCGAGAGCCTCCTTCGGGTCGGTCAAGGAGACGGGTGTGGGGGTGGCCACAGGCGTGGGTGTACCACAGCCGGCCAAAAGGGAAAACGCGAGGAAAACACCCCCGACAATCAGCATCCGAAACCGGTTGAACATATCTTCTCCTCCTTGAAGGGCTTTGGCAGATGGGACAAAACCCGGCCGTTTCCCACTCATCAAAGGCAAATTGTTTTTGGTGGGAAATCTTGTTCGCCAGCCAGGGGCTTTTGTTCAAACTCCAATAAGCTCACATATCCCATTGTATCCCGAATCCCCCGACAGGAGAAAGCGGGACCGGGGACTCTCCCATCGCAAAATTTGTCCAAAATCCCGAACTCATAGCAACATGCACCGTGGACAATGAACAGGAGCCATACCCCTAGCCACTCGTTCGAACAGGAGGCAATCCCGATGGTAGATACGCCGAAGCACGTATACCTGGATGGCCGGTCGTTGACCATCGAACAGGTGATCGAGGTAGCCTACGCCCAACCGGGAGACATCCGCGTCACCCTGACCGAGGACGCGGTCCGGCAGGTGCGGCGGGGCGAGGAAGCGGTCGCCCGCATGGTGCAAGAGGGCCGAGTGGTCTACGGCATCACCACCGGCTTCGGCGCGTTCAAGGACCGCATCATCCCGCCCGAGGACGTGGAAGCCCTGCAGCGGAACATCCTCTACAGCCACGCGGTGGGCACGGGCGACCCCTTCGAGCGCGCGGTGGTGCGCGCGATGATGCTCATCCGGGCCAACACCCTGGCTACCGGCCACTCGGGCATCCGCCTGGAGACCCTCAACCTCCTGCTGGAGATGATCAACCGGGGCGTGACCCCCATCGTGCCCCGTCAGGGATCCCTGGGCGCGTCGGGGGACCTGGCCCCCCTGGCCCACATGGGCCTGGTCCTCATCGGCGAGGGGGAAGCGGAAGTGGAAGGCCACATCCTGCCCGGGCGGGAGGCCCTGGCCCGGGTGGGGCTCCAACCGGTCACCCTCGCGGCCAAGGAGGGATTGGCCATCACCAACGGCACCGCGCTGATGACCGCGCTGGGCTGTCTGGCCGTGGTCGAAGCGGAGAACGCGGCCAAGGTCGCGGACATTGCCGCGGCCCTCTCCCTGGAAGCCCTCCACGGCATTGCCAACGCGTTCGACCCCCGCATCCACGACCTGCGCCCCTTCCCCCGGCAGAAGCGGGTGGCCGCGCACATGCGCCGTCTCATCGCGGGGTCCGACTTCCTGCGCCCGCGCACCAGCCCCGACCCCCAGGACGCGTACAGCCTGCGCTGCGTGCCCCAGGTCCACGGCGCGTGCCTGGACGCGATCGACTACACCCGCTGGGTGGTGGAGATCGAACTGAACAGCGTCACGGACAACCCCCTCCTCTTCTGGGATGAGGAGACCGGGGAAGTGGAAGCCATCTCCGGGGGGAACTTCCACGGCGAGCCCCTGGCCATTGCCTACGACTACCTGGCCCTGGCCCTCACCGAGTTGGGCAACATCTCCGAGCGCCGCCTGAACCGCCTGGTGGACGCGTGCGCGAACCGCCATCTCCTGCCCGACTTCCTCACCGAACACGGCGGCCTGAACTCGGGCTTCATGCTCACCCAGTACACCGCGGCCGCGCT
>JAADDB010000297.1 GCA_013154135.1 Chloroflexota bacterium | reverse complement strand
CCCTCGTGGGTTGGCGGGAAAAGGTGGTGGGCGTTTCGCCCCTCCTCTCTCCCAATGCTGGGAGAGAGGAGGGGACCAAGGACGTTGTGTGGGACACGGACGGAGGTGCATGACCGGCCGAGCATCGCCACAAACGAGCCGAGATGGGCGCCCCCATCCTCTTACTCGTTACTCGTTATGCGTTAGGCTCTTCGCCCATCCCGGCCAACCTCATCCACCTGCCGATCCCACTTAATCGTTAATCGTCAATCGTTACTCTTCACTCCCCAGAACCTCGCCCATCCAAGCCGACCTCGCCCTTCAGCCAACCCCCTTAATCGCCACTCATCTTCACGTTTCCCCCAAAGTGCGCAATCGTTTGCACGCCCCGATTTGACAGGACGCGCCTCCTGTGGTAAAGTGCCTCCCATCAATGTGCAATCGTTTGCACAAACCGCACGACGGAGGAGCGTCAGCCCATGCCCGTGTCCCTTAAGGACGTCGCCCGGAAGGCCGGGGTGTCCGTGGCCACCGCGTCCCGGGCACTCGCAGACCACCCACGCATCAGCGAGAACACTAAAGCACGAGTCCGGCAGGCTGCCCGGGAACTCGGCTACACCCCTAGCGCGGTCGCTCGCAGCCTGGTCAAACGGGAAACTCACACCCTGGGGGTGATCACCACCTCCGTCACCGACCCCTATGCAGCCCAGGTGGTTAAAGCTGTGGAGGTCGCAGCCGAGGCTGCAGGTTACCACCTTCTCCTCGTCGCTTCCCATGGCGTCCCCTCGCGGGAGGTCAAGGCCTTGCGGATGCTCTACGAGCGCCGGGTGGACGGGATCGTGATCATCTCCGCCAGGGGCATGGACGCGTACGAGGATGTCTTATCCCATCTCACCGTCCCCGTGGTCCTGGTCAACGGCCGGGTTCCCCATCCCGCGGTCCGCTCGGTCAGCGCAAACAACCGTCAGGGTGCGTCTCTTGCGGTGGAGTATCTCCTGGACGCGGGGTATACCCGCATTGCCTACATCGGCGGCCCGACCCAAGGTCAGAGTGCCCGCCATCGGGTTCAGGGGTATGTGCAAGCTCTGCAGGCAGCCGGCCTTGTCCCTTCGCCCGATGTAATTTTCCCCGGACAGGGCACGGCCGAGGATGGGCGCCGAGCTCTCCGGCACATGATGTCCTTGCGCCCGAAGCCCGAGGCCGTCCTCTGCTACAACGACCTGACCGCGTTTGGAGTGCTCGCGGAGGCATGGGCCATGGGAGTGCGCGTGCCGGATGACCTCGCGGTCATCGGCTTCGACAATTTGCCCTTCAGCGAGCTAACCGCTCCTCCCCTGACCACTGTGGCCCAGCCAACCGAGGAAATGGGACAGACCGCGGTGTCCTTGCTCCTCCGGCAACGGCGGGGGGAGGAAGTTCAAGATGTGGTGTTTGATTGCACCCTTGTGGAACGGGCGAGTGTGAGGCGGTAAGTGATCCGAGAGTTGTTTAGAGCTCGACGAATCAAATCTCAAAACAGGAGGCTGATCCATGACTGTCCGTGTTGCGATTGCCGGCGTTGGTAATTGTGCCAACGCACTCATCCAAGGTGTTTTCTACTATCAGGATGCAGATGAACAAGACCAGGTGCCCGGCTTGATGCACGTCAACCTGGGTGGGTACCATGTGAGGGATATTGAGTTCGTTGCCGCGTTTGACGTGGACGCGGATAAGGTGGGGAAGGACCTGTCCGAGGCCATTTGGTCGGGCAAGAACAACACCATCCGCTTTGCCGACGTCCCCCATCTGGGTGTGGAGGTGATGCGGGGGCCCACCCTGGATGGCGTGGGGGAATACCTGTGTCAGATGGTGAAGGAATCGGACGCGGAGCCGGTGGACGTGCGGCGGGTGTTGGAGGAGACAGGCGCGGATGTGCTCGTCAACTATTTGCCTGTGGGCAGTGAAGAGGCCGCGCGCTATTACGCGGAACAGGCCCTGGCCGCGGGCGTGGCCTTTGTCAACGCGATTCCCGTTTTCATCGCGAGTGACCCCACGTGGCAGGCCCGCTTCACCGAAGCGGGATTACCCATTATCGGGGATGACATCAAATCGCAAGTGGGCGCGACCATCGTTCACCGCGTGTTGGCCCAACTCTTTGCGGATCGGGGGGTGCGGATCGAGCGCACCAGCCAGCTCAATGTGGGGGGGAACACGGATTTCTACAACATGCTGGAACGCCGGCGCCTGCACAGCAAGAAAATCAGCAAGACCAACGCGGTGACCAGCATCCTCCCTTACACCCTCCCGCCGGAGAACGTCTACATTGGCCCCAGCGATTACGTGCCCTGGTTGCAGGATCGCAAGTGGGCCCACATCCGCATCGAAGGGCGGGCCTTTGGGGATGTTCCCCTCAACCTGGAGCTGAAGCTGGAAGTGTGGGATAGCCCGAACAGCGCCGGGGTCATCATCGACGCGGTTCGGGTGGCCAAACTCGCCCTTGATCGGGGCATCGCAGGACCTTTGTGGGGACCGAGTGCCTACTTCATGAAATCACCGCCTGTTCAGATGCCGGACTACTTGGCGAAGGAAGCTACTGAGCGGTTCATCCAAGGCGAGGAGATGCTGGTCCCTGAGCGGTAAGAGCGTCGTTCTGGACTGAGGGGCGAAATTCGGCTGCACCTTGCGACGGGCGGGTCCGTGCCCTCGCGGGTGTGGACGTTTTCGTCCCGTACGGAGAGAATTGTGTGCGTGGCGGACTTCACACGCCACGCACACAACAACTCTCCGGGAAAGGAATCACCAGACGTCCGGTGGCGTCATTGATGGGGCCTCATCGGCCAACCAATTCAGCAATCCCCCCGTAAGATGTCGACGTGTCCTCCCCGGACCGAGAAAGCCTTCCGCGTGTCCGCCCCACCTCCCCTTTAATCGTCAATCGTTGTTCGTCACTCATTACTCGTTAGCCCCTCCCCATACCTAATACCGGATATCCATTTCTACATCAGCCATATCCGTGGTACCATTAATGGTCCGGAGCTGACGGACGGGCAAAACCCTGTAGCACCTTGCGGCGGGCGGGGTCGCCCTTGACGGCGCACCTACGTCCTGGCCCCGTGCTATGCAGGCGTTTTGCGCACGCGTCGGTCACTCCATCTTACGCAAGTACACCAAGACATCCCAGACCTTCACCTTAGACAAGGTCTCTTGGCAGATCTCAACTTGGAGGCGTCCAATGCAACAGACACGATGGGATCGAGTGCTTATCGTCATCCTCCTGGCCCTTGGCATTGCCCTCGCGTCCACAGCCATCGGCTTGGCCCTTGGGTTCTACGCGGGCCGGTTGGTGACCACAGATAAATTGACTCCCTCCGAACAAGGGGCTGAAATGCCGCACCCGGACAAGGTCCTGACCCCGCCTAAAGCGCCGGAGGGTGCGCCGGAGAACTTCGACGTCTTCTGGCAGGCTTACGACATTTTGCGCGAGCACTTCTACGGCGATGTGCCCGATGGGCCAGACCTGACCTACGCGGCCATTCGGGGGGTTCTCCAGGCCCTGCACGACCCCTTCACCTCCTTCCTTGAACCCAAAACCGCCAAACTCATGTCCGAAGACATGAGTGGGACGTTTGAGGGGATCGGTGCGCAGGTGAAGAAGGCGGAGAACGGGGGCGTCCTCATCGTCCACGTCTTCCCCGGCTCCCCCGCTGAAAAGGCCGGCCTGCAGGATGGGGACATCATCATCAAAGTGGACGGGGAGGACATCACCCACCTCTCCCTGCTGGAGCAGATCATGAAGATCCGGGGGCCCGCGGGCAGCAAAGTTGTCCTCACCATCGTACGGGAGGGCGTTCGTGACCCCATTGAGGTGACCGTCATCCGGGGGAAGATCGAAATCCCCATCGTGGAATACCGGATGGAGGGCGACATCGGTTACGTGAAGTTGAGCGAGTTCAACGCCCTGGGAGTGAAAAAAGTCAAAGAAGCCATCAAAGAGCTGGAAAAAGAGCACCCGAAAGGGCTCATCTTCGACCTGCGCAACAATCCGGGAGGATACCTGCACGTGGCCATTGGCGTGGCCTCCCAATTCCTCCCCGGTGGAAAAGTGGTCCTCATCGAGCGCTGGAAGGACGGCCGAGAAGAGGTGTACAAGAGCGAGCGCGGGGGTGTGGCCACGGACATTCCCCTTGTGGTGTTGGTGAACCGGGGCAGTGCCAGCGCTTCGGAGATCGTCGCGGGCGCGCTGCAAGACCACAAACGCGCGGTCCTCATCGGGGAACGGACCTTCGGCAAGGGCTCAGTGCAACAACCCTTTGAGCTCCGGGATGGTTCGGAATTGCGGGTGACCATCGCCCACTGGTTAACCCCCAACGGTCGGGAAATCCACATGAAGGGGATCGAACCGGACATCCCGGTGGAGATCCCCAAGGAGCGGGGGAAAGAGGATGTGGTGCTTCAGCGCGCTCTGGAGTACTTCCGCACGGGGAAGTGATATATGAGTGACAAAATTCGCGTGGTAGCAACCAACCGCAAAGCCCGACACAATTACGAGATCCTGGAGACTTACGAGGCGGGCATCGCGCTCACGGGCACCGAGATTAAATCCGTCCGGGAGGGTCGAGTCAACCTGCAGGATGGGTTTGTGCTCATCAAGGACGGGGAAGCCTGGCTCATGAACGTGCACATCTCCCCCTACCATCACGGCTCGGTCCACAACCATGACCCACGTCGCCCGCGCAAATTGCTCCTGCACAAGTGGGAGATCAACCGCTTGGCAGGTCGGGTCAAGGAGAAGGGGTGGACCATCATCCCCTTGCGCATGTACTTGAAGAACGGTTGGGCGAAGGTGGAGATCGCGTTGGCCCGCGGCAAGAAGCTGTACGACAAGCGGCGGGACATCGCCAAACGGGAATTTGAAAGGGAAAAGGAACGCTATCTGAAACGCCAAGGGGTGAAAATGTAGGGGAAGAAGTTGGGCCAAGGACGTAATGTGTTGGGCGTCCGGGGCTTGGTGCCACGGGGCAGGTGTATTCGCCAAGCGGGGTCGTGTGTCCAAAGTGCAGTGAACACCGGAGGAATGCCATGTTATCGGACAATCACCGGGACGAAGAGGAATGGGGTTTGCCCTTCGCGACGGAACTCGACGAGGAGATCGAGGCCCAACTGGACAACCTGGTCGGGAAGACGGTTGTCAGCCTGAGCCTCTGGACGGAGCCCATCATCACCGCGCTTTCCGAGGAATTGCCGCCGGAGATGTTGGAGGATTTGGGTGACGTGGTAGACATCGACTTTTACTTTGAGGATCACCACCTCCTGGAGCTTTACAGCGCCCGGATCTACCCGGACGAAAACGCCCCTCCTCTGGAAGGGCTCCAGCGCATCGCGGAAACCCTAACCCGCCATGTGGAAAGGGGCCTCCGGCTGGCGGAAATCGCGGAGGAGGCCGAGACCGGTGTGCCCATCTTCATCTTCACGCCCCTCCACGATGACCAAGAGCTCCTGGTTGTGGCCGATGGGTGGATTGTCGATACGTGGGACACTCTGCCAGAGGAAGAGGAGTTGGACTAATGCGCGTGTTGGTCATCTCCGACATCCACGGGAACCTGGAGGCCTTGGAAGCCGTCCTACAGGCGGCAGAGGCAGAGGGCGGGTTTGAACGGATTTGGTGTTTGGGGGACGTGGTGGGCTATGGTCCAAACCCCAACGAATGTGTGGCCCGACTCCGGGAATTTGACCACATTTGCGTGCTCGGAAACCACGATGCCGCGGCCTTGGGACGGGTGAACCTGGAAGATTTCAACCCCGATGCCCGGCAGGCCGTCCTGTGGACACAAAAACAACTCACGCCCGTCACCCGGTCTTATTTGGAAAGCCGCCCCGAACGGGTGGTCATCGGCGATTACACCATTGTCCACGGCAGCCCTCGGGACCCGGTGTGGGAGTACATCATCTCTCCCTCTATCGCCCAGGAGCAATTCCACTATTTTGACACGGACATCTGCCTGGTGGGACACACCCACGTGCCCGCGGTGTACCATCACTTTTCGGATGATCGGGGACGTTGGCAGCTCGCGTGGCACCTGCCCGAGCCCGGGGAGACGTACGAACTGCGTTCCCCGGACCGGTGGATTGTCAACCCAGGCAGTGTGGGCCAACCTCGGGATCAGGATCCCAGGGCCGCGTATGCCCTGCTGGACGTGGAGGAACGGCGTTGGCACTACTACCGGGTTCCCTACAACATTGAGCGAACCCAGTACCTAATGCGGAAAGCGGGACTTCCTCCCCGCCTTATCGCCCGGCTTTCCTATGGGTGGTAGAGAGGTCGATGGACCGACAAAGCCCGTGCACCTGGTCGGCGGGAGGGTTCCCGGTCGAGGGGCCATTGTTGCGTAACGACCGATGATGGGCTCTACGGAAAGAGGGCCGACGAGCTCGGGCACTGGAGACACGGGGATGACCGACCGTCCCTTGTTCTCCCCTCAACAGGCGACATGGGACGAGAACATGGGCGTCCCGCGGCCGCGTGGCCTTGTCCGCGGCCGAGACATGGCCGAGTTTTTTCAGCCGAACGATAATAGGAGGTCACCATGATGTCCCGACGGACGACCGTTGTGTTGAACCTGATTGCACTCCTGCTCGGGCTCTTCCTCTTCGCCGGATGTGCGCGTGCCAAACCCGTCTCCCACAACGGGGTCGCGCCCATTCCTGCCCCCGTGCCCAAGGAAGCCCTGACCGAAGTCACCTCCAGCCTGGAAGAGAGCATCCCTGCCCAGCGGCGCATCATCTACGAAGCAGACCTGGAACTCGTTGTCGAGGACACCCAAGCCGCGGTGGACCAAATCACCACGCTGGTGGAAGACATGGGGGGCTACGTCGTCAGCGCCTCCCTCTACCGCACCGATGACATCCTGGCCGGGGAAATGACCGTCCGGGTTCCCCAGGAACGCTTTCACGAGGCCTTGAAAAAACTGGGGGAACTGGCCGTCCGGGTGGACCGAGAGGCCATCCACACCAACGACGTCACCCAGGAATACGTGGACCTGGAGGCCCGGCTCAAGAACTTGGAAGCCACGGAAAAAGAACTCCGGGCCCTCCTCAGCGAAGTCCGCAAGGAGACCAAAAGCGCGTCGGACATCATCGAAATCTACCGGGAACTCACCCGAGTCCGCTCGGAGATCGACCAAGTCAAAGCGCGATTGGAGAACCTGAACAAACTCACCACCTATGCCACCATTCGCATCACCCTCACCCCGTACGAACTGAGCCAACCCGTCTCCTCCCGCTGGAACCCGTTGGAAACCCTGCACCGGGCCTGGCGCACCCTCCTGCGGGGAATCCAGTGGCTGGTGGACTTGGTTATCTACCTGGTGGTGGTGATACTGCCCTTGGCCCTCCTGGCCCTGATCCCCCTGATCATTCTCATCTACCTGATTCGGTGGATCATCCGGCGTCTCTTCCGCAAGTGAGAAAGGCCGGGAACATGGGGGAGCTCCCATGAATCTGGTCGAACTGCTGGCCCGTCTGGCCGAAGATGATGAAACACTCCCCCGGGTAGATGAAAACCGCTGCCTCAACGCGCGCTTCCGCCAGCGGGAATGCACCCTTTGCCAGGACGCGTGTCCGGTGGAGGCCATCAGCGTCTTCCCGGGGGATTCGTCCCTTCCCCACAAAGTCCTTGTGGACGCGGACACATGCGCTCGTTGTGGCCTCTGCGTGCACGTGTGTCCGACGGGCGCGTTCACCGTGCCCGACCACGCCCGGTGGCAACTCCGCCTCCATCGGACGGCCCAGGCGTTGGGACCGGTTCCCGTGGAGTTCCTCTGTCCCCTGCAGGAGGAGAAGACGACCCCCGCGCCTGTGCACGCGCGCGTGCAGTTGGACCGATGTTTGGCCTCCCTCTCCCTGGCCGATTTGATAGACCTGGCCCGAGGTCGAGAGGGAGATGTGTGGTTGGATGACCGACCGTGCACGTCGTGCCCTCTCCAAAAGGTGTGGGAGACCATGGCGCGTGTGGTGGAGCAGGCCAACCAACTGCTGGAAGCGTGGGGACAGACGGCTCGGGTGCGCACGCACCGTCGTGATGGGGACCTGTTGGGCGAGGAAAAGGCCCTTCCCGTGCATCGGAGTGGGGGGATCTCCCTTTCCCGCCGGGAACTCTTCACCTCCCTGAGCGGACATCTTGTGCGCGCCGCGTTCCTTTTGGCCGAAGACTTGGTCCCCTCCATCCCATCCGCGCCCCCCTCCCCACGCGATATCCGGCTCCAACAACACCTCCCCAGAACCCGACGTCACCTCACCGCGGCCCTCCGCAGGATGGGCTCCCCCCGGCAAGAGACCTTGAACCTGGAAAACCTGCCCTGGACCGTGGTCCAGGTGGGGGATTCCTGCACGGCCTGTGGCCTGTGCGCCCGCTTCTGCCCCACCGGAGCCCTCCGTTTTTACGTGACCCCGCCCACAAACGAGACAAAGGGCTCGTTCACCCTGACCTTCATCCCGCCGGATTGTGTGGACTGTGGTATTTGCCTGCTCGCTTGCCCGGAAGAGGCCATCTCCTATGGTCAGGTCATCTACACGGATTGGCTCATCACCCGAGAGGAGGCCCTGGTCAAGGAGGGAGAGGTGGTGCCTTGCGAGGACTGTGGGATACCAACCACCCCGGGGGATCCTCCTTTGTGTTTTGTTTGTCGGTCTCAGCGGGAGAAATCCGTTTACTTCCGGAGTAGGCAAAGGATGGGGGATAAAACGAGTCACGAGTAATCAATTTCCTCTCTGTTGCCCCACCCCGCGAGGAATTTGGAGCGCGGATAGCCCTTCGTTACAATCGAAAGGATGGGCTGGACCCGTCCGCCGAGATATGCCGGCGTTTTTCCGTCGAGCCGAGGATAGTACACGCACGTGTGGCGTCAACGTGGAGGAGGATACGTATATGGCAAAGGTTGTATTCCGCGACCAAGAATGGGAAATCCCTGGGGGGAAAACCGTCCGGGAGATCATCGAAGAGCTGGGCTTAAACCCGGAAGCTGTTCTCGCGGTCAAGGGGAAAAAGTTGCTCAACGAGGAGACGGTGGTGGAAGATGAGGATGAGATCAAGCTGATCGCGGTGATCTCCGGAGGATGAATCCATGAAAAAACGCCAGACTCAGGCCCGGGTGCCCCGCTGCAAGAAGTGCGGAGCGCCCGCGGTGATTTATATGCGCCAACATCGTTTGGCCCTGTGTGAAACCCATTTCCAAGAGTGGTTTGTGAACTACACCCAACGCACAATTGAGAAGTATCACATGTTCGGGCCGGAAGACCGGGTCCTGGTCGCGGTTTCCGGGGGGAAGGACAGCCTGGCCCTTTGGGATGTGTTGACCCAGCTCGGGTACCGGGCTGATGGTCTTTACATCGGCTTGGGCATTGATGAGGGCACCCAGTACTCCCAACGCTCCCTGGAGGCCGTGCGGGGCTTTATGGCCGAACGCCCGGGACTGCGCCTGTACGTGGTGGACATGAAGGAAGCGTACGGGGAGACCATCCCCGAGTTGGCGCGGCGGGTGCGACGGGGAAGGGGTAAACCCTGCTCCGTGTGTGGACTCAGCAAACGGCACATCATGAACGAGCTGGCCCTGCGCGAGGGCTTCGACGTGCTGGTCACCGGGCACAACCTGGACGATGAGGCGGCCGTGCTCTTCCAGAACACATTGCGCTGGCAGACCGGGTACTTGGCCCGGCAATCCCCGGTGCTGGAGGCCACCCATCCCGGTCTGGTGCGCAAGGCCAAGCCCTTCTGCCGCTTTTACGAGCGGGAAGTCGCGGCGTACGCGATCGTGCGGGGCATCGAGTACCAGTACGACGAATGTCCTTTCAGCGTGGGAGCGACCACCATCTACTACAAAGAGCTCCTGAATCAACTGGAACGCCATTCACCGGGGAGCAAGTTCCAGTTCTACACCCAATTCCTCAAAGCGAAGAAAAAAGGGCTCATCACCTTTCACGAGCCGGAAGGCGAAGTGGTCCTCCGCCCCTGCCGGATTTGCGGACAGCCGACAACCGCGGGGGAGATCTGCGCGTTCTGCCGCATGTGGGTCCGGCCGGACATGGACCTGGAGGAGGCTAAGCGTTCCGTGCCCTCTTTGACTTTCCGTGTGGAGACCAGCGAGTCTGAGGAGGGGTGAGAGCGAGCATGGAGAAGACTCTTCGCTTCGGTGATGTGTTCATTGTCGGGCTGTACATTACGTGTGAGGTCATTGCCAATGTGACCGCGGCCAAACCGGTCCAGGTGCTTGGGATCGTTGTCCCCGCGGCCGTGTTCATCTACGCGCTCACGTTCACTCTCATCGACCTGGTGAACGAGCGCTTTGGCAAGCAGGGCGCGCGCTATGTCATCTACACCGCGTTCATTGCCAATCTCCTTCTGGCCGCGTATGCCCAATTCGCGATCTGGCTTCCTCCCGCGCCCTTTTACCAGAACCAGGACGCGTTTGCCGCGGTTCTCGGTAGCACCCCTCGCATTGTGGTGGCCAGCCTGACCGCTTATCTCATCTCCTCCCTCATCGACACGGAGGTCTTTGCCTGGTGGAAAGAGCGGGTGGGCCGTCACCGGTGGTTGCGAGTGCTGGCGAGCAACGCGGTGTCCACGTTTGTGGACAGTGCCACGTTCATCACCCTGGCCTTTTGGGGTGTTTTCCCCGTCTGGCCCCTCATTCAGGGCCAGTACGCGGTGAAGATGGCCGTGACTCTGGTGAGCATCCCCCTCATTTACCTGGTCCGCTCCCGTTCCCATCCGGTCCGGGAACTGAGCGCGACGTCGGCTTAGGCGGGGACGGGGAGAGCGACGTTTTGCCAGGGCGCGGGCCTATTCGCGGTCGAGGGGTGACGGATTTCAATCAGGGAGTTGAGTTATGGACGCGTTGGCCGTTGGAGTGGATCTGGGAGGGACGCAAATTCGGGCCGGGTTGGTCCGGCCCAACGGGGAGGTCCTCCGCCGTGTGAGCACGGCCACCCGCTCGGAGGAAGGGATCGACGCGGTGGTGGACCGCATCGAGGCGCTGATCCGACAGGTGCTCCCCTCTCCACCGTCGCGTGTGCGGGGCATTGGCGTGGCCGCGCCGGGGGCCCTGGACCCGTATCGGGGCGTCATCCGCTTTGCCCCTAACCTGGTGGGCTGGGTGGATGTGCCGTTGGGCCATATGTTGGAGGAACGTCTGGGCCTGCCCGTGATCCTGGGGAACGACGCGAATGTCGCGGCCTTGGCTGAACACCGCTACGGCGCGGGCCAAGGGGTCCGGGACATGATTTACATCACGGTCAGCACGGGCATCGGAGGAGGCATCATTGTGGACGGCCGACTCCTGGTCGGGCACAAGGGCTACGCGGGGGAAATCGGCCATCAGACGGTGGAGGATGGGGGGCCTCGCTGTAAGTGCGGCAATGTGGGGTGCCTGGAGGCCCTCGCGTCGGGGACGGCCATCGCGCGGGAGGCTCGGGTGGCCATTGCGGCCGGCGAGTCGACCCGGCTACGGGCATTGTGCGACGGGGATATCTGGCGGGTGGACGCGCGCATGGTGGCTCAGGCGGCCCGCGAGGGAGATGCCGTGGCCCTCCGGATTCTGCAACGGGCAGGCCATTATTTGGGCGTGGGGATCGTGAACCTCATACACCTGTTCAACCCACGACGTATCATCTTGGGGGGCAGCGTGATGAAAGCAGGTGATCTCATTACCGGGCCCATGTGGGAGGTCATTGAGACCCGGGCTTGGTCCGTCAGCCGGGAGGAATTCGACATTGTCCCCGCGGCTTTGGGGGACAATGTGGGCATCCTGGGAGCCGCCGCGCTGGTGTTTGAGAAGATCGGACATTAGATGTTGGGGGGTGGGGCGAGGACGCCGGCGCCCCGCCGAAGCGCGGACCTGTCCGCTGCCGATGGGGATTTTCTCTGACCAGCCTGGCATCGAAGGGGCAACCCGGCATTCAGTCCTTTAATCGTCAATCGTTAATCGTTACTCGTTACTCCACGGCCCGTCCGCGGCCAAGGCGCTACCGCGTCTTGGCCGTCCATCCACCTGTGATGCGTAACGATGAACAGGAGTCCATCATGGAAATCGGCATTGTTGGCTTACCGAACAGCGGCAAAACCACCATCTTCAACGCGCTGACTCGAGGACAGGCAGAAACGACCGCGTACGCGTCGGGACGCGTCGAAGTGCACACCGCGGTCGTCCAAGTGCCCGATCCCCGCGTGGACATGCTCGCAGACCTGTTCAAGCCCCAAAAGGTCACATATGCCCACGTGACCTACAACGACATTGCAGGCCTGCGCGCGGAAAAGGGCTCCTTCTCCCCCCAACTGCTGAATCTCATCTCCACAAACGACGCCCTGCTTCACGTGGTCCGTTGCTTCCACAACCCCGCGGTGCCCCATCCGTTGGACGAGGTGAACCCGGCTCGGGATCTCCAACTCCTGGAAGAGGAGTTCATGCTCTCGGATCAGGCCATCATCGAGGGGCGCCTGGAGCGGTTGGTCAAGCAAAAGGGCAAAGGGACGCCCCAGGAGCGGGAACGCATGGCCCAGGAAGAGGTAGTCCTCCAACGCCTCCTCGCGGCCCTTCAAGAAGGGCGTCCCCTCCGCGCGGTGGAGCTGACGCCGGAGGAGGAGAAGCTGGTGCGCAGTTACGCGTTCCTCAGCCAGAAGCCCCAGCTCATCGTCTTCAACATCGACGATGAGGGGGAAGATCCCAGCGAGGAGCTCACCCCTTCCTGGCCTAAGACCATGGGGCTGGCTTTGCGCGGACGCTTGGAAATGGAATTGGCTCAAATGGACCCGGAGGAAGCTGAGGAGTTCATGGCCATGTTCGGCATTGAGGAGCTGGGCTTGAGCCGGGTCATTCGGGCCTCCTACGAACTTTTGGGGCTCATATCCTTCTTCACTGTGGGGGAGAAAGAGGTGCGCGCCTGGACCATCCGCAAGGGCAGCACAGCCCTGGAAGCTGCCGAGGCCATCCACAGTGACCTGGCCCGGGGCTTCATCCGGGCCGAGGTCATCCGCTGGGACGAATTGCTCCGGGTGGGTTCCCTCAGCGAGGCCCGAAAACAGGGGCTCCTGCGGTTGGAGGGGAAGGATTACGTGGTTCAGGATGGCGAGATTGTGCACATCCGGTTCAACATATAAGGCCGATTACGTGTACCACTCCGCCAAGGATAAAGGAAAAGTTGGGGGCTTTTGGCAAGGCGTGTATAATAAAAACACCAGCCGTGCAGTCCGGGCGGCAGATTCTGACCCAGGAGGGCGGCATGGACTTAAAGGTGAATTTGGTAGAAGAGCGGCCCGTTGACCGCAAGGAGAAATTGGTATACTTGGACCCGCAGCCCCTGGTTGTTCGTCCTCCGGAGGTGCGGGTGTGCGATTTTGAGGAAGCCGTTATCGGTTTCACAGAAGATGCCGTTGTTGTTGAAGCGGAACGCTGTCTCCAATGTCCTGACCCCCAAGGGTGTGTCTCCTCGTGCCCTGTGCACAACAACATTCCCGAGATCCTCTGGATGGTGGCCCATGGGGACTATCTGGGCGCCGCGTGGAAGTACCGGGAGACGAGCAATCTTCCCGAGATCTGCGGTCGCGTGTGTCCGGCCCCGTGTATGGACGGGGATGTGGTGGGCCGACGGAAGGCCCCCATCAACCTGGAAAAGATCGAGCAGTTCGTCATGGACTACGCGATCGACTACTACGGACACATCCCTACCCCCGAGCCGGCTCCACCCACAGGGTTTTCCGTGGGCATTGTAGGTTCCGGCCCCGCGGGGCTCTCCGCGGCGGAACAGTTGGCTCTCAAAGGCCACAAGGTGGTGGTCTACGAGCGCATGCCCGCGGCCGGCGGCTTGTTGCGCTACGGCATCCCCAACTTCAAGCTGGACAAGCGCCGGGTGGTGGACCGGAAGATCCATCAATTGGAGGAGTTGGGCATTGAGTTCGTGTACAACATTACCGTGGGCAAGGATATCACCGTCGATGAGCTCATGGAACGCCATGATGCCTTGTTCATCGGTGTGGGCACGTGGGTCGAAGCGCCCCTGAAGGTGCCGGGTGTGGATCTGGATGGGGTGTACAAGACGCTGGATTTCCTCATGCGGGCAAATGTCCCCCTGGAGGACCTGCCCCCGGACAAGCGGGAGCGTCCGACCGTGGGGAAACGAGTGGCCATCATCGGGGGTGGTGACTCGGCCACCGACTGTGCCCGCACCGCGGTCCGTTTGGGAGCGGAAGAGGTGACCATCGTCTACCGGCGAAGCGCGGCGGAGATGCCCGGTTCGTGGCACGAGCGGGAACGCGCGTTGGAGGAGGGGGTGAAGATCGAGTATCTCACGGCCCCGGTTCGCTTCATCGGCGATGAGAACGGGCACGTGAAGGCCATGGAATGTGTGCGCATGCGCTTGGGCGAGCCCGATGCCAGCGGACGGCGGCGGCCGATCCCCATTGAGGATTCCAATTTCATCATGGAAGTGGACAACGTGGTCCTGGCCATCGGTTTCTGGCCTGACCCGCTCATTGGTGAGACCACACCGGACATCAAGACCCACAAGTGGGGACTCATCGTCGTGGACCCGGAAACAGGCCAGACCAGCCGCGAAGGGGTCTTTGCAGGGGGCGACGCGGTCCGTGGCCCCGACCTGGTGGTCGACGCCATGGCCGACGGCCGCAAGGCCGCGGAACACATCCACCGCTATCTCATGTCCAAGCGTGTCAGCATGCAAATTCCCGCAGCAGCTTCGGCCTTCTCGTAAGGCGAGGACATCTGAAACACCGTTGGAAAACCCGACGGCATCCGGTGAGAGGGCAACCCCTCCAACCATCGGATGCCGTCTTTTTTTACCTTCGGCCCGAGTCTGTGCACATCCGTGTTCGTCCGTCCCTGCAGCTCCCCTCGGGTCGGTAAGAAAAGGAGATCTGTGCTACAATTGGAAAGGGCGCATCTCGTCCCTTCTATCCCCAGCAAAGGAGCTGCATTTATGAACCGGTTACCTGTGAACGCGGGAATCAGCACCATTGTTACCCACTACCTGGAAGGGGATCACCCCCTCCACGCGCATATCATGCCCATTTTCCAGACGTCCACCTTTGGCTTCCCCGACGCGGAGACCGCGCGCGCGGTGTTCCGCGGTGAACGGGAAGGCTACCTCTACACCCGGGCCGCAAACCCGAACTCGGACCAGCTGGCCCAAAAGTACGCGTACCTGGAAGGCCTGGATATCATCCGGGCCCACCCCGATACCCCGCCGGAACAGCTCGTCCACGGCCGTCTCTTTGCCTCGGGCATGGCAGCCATCAGCGCGGCCATCTTGGCCAAAGTCCAAGCCGGGGATACAGTCATCACCCAACGTCATCTCTACGGCAACGCGTATCGGTTCTTCTACGAACTGGCCCCCCGTTTGGGAATCCACGTGGTCTGGCTGGACGATGTGGACGTGGCCAGCTGGGAGAAGGCGTTTGCCGACAATCCCCACGCGGTCCTCGCGTACACGGAAACGCCCACCAATCCCACCATGCGGATCGTCGATCTGGCGGCGGTGGCCCAAATTGCCCACGAGTACGAGGCCATGGTCGTGGTGGACAACACATTCGCCACACCCTACCACCAGCGGCCCCTCTCCCTGGGCTGTGACGCGGTGGTCCATTCGACCACCAAATACCTTTCGGGCCACGGCGTTCTCATCGGTGGCGTGGTCATCAGTCCGGACGAGACGTACATGAAGGGGGGGAAAGGGGAAGGCGTGGCCTTTATCTCCCGGATCCTGGGCGCGACGCCCAGTCCCTTTGACGCGTGGTTGGGACATTTGGGCCTGAAGACGTTTGAACTGCGCATGCAGCGTCACTCGGAGAACGCGATGACCATAGCCCGCTGGCTCGACGCCCACCCCAAAGTCGCCCGCGTCCACTACCCGGGCCTGGCCACCCATCCCGGCTATGAGATCGCGCGGCGTCAGATGTTCAACGGGTTCGGCGGCATGATCTCCTTCGAACTGGTGGGAGGATATGAGGCCGGCGTGACTTTGATGGAACACGTACGCCTCGCCACCCTTGCGGTCAGCCTGGGCAACGTGGACACCCTTATCGAACACCCGGCCAGCATGACCCACGTGGGCGTTCCCCCGGAAGAACGGGAAAAAGTGGGCATCACCGATGGCCTGGTCCGCTTGTCCGTGGGGATCGAGAATGTGGAAGACATCATTGCGGACCTGGAATACGCACTGGGGAAGGTGTAGGGCATGACGGAACGAACACGTCTTCTGCCCACAGAGGCGCCTCAGGAGCGCGCGGTGTTGGTGGGTGTGGACATCAAACGACGCCGCAAGCGTTCCCCCTTCACCATGGAGGAGAGTTTGGCCGAATTGGCTCGTCTGGCCGAGACCGCGGGCCTGGAAGTGGTGGGCACCCTCACCCAGCGGCTGGACCGTCCCCATCCGGCCACGCTTATCGGAAAAGGGAAGTTGGAGGAGTTGAAGGCCCTGGTGGAGGCCACCGGTGCGAATGTGGTCATCTTCGACGAGGAACTTTCCCCCCGGCAGCAGCGGGAACTGGAGGAGCTCCTGGGCGATGATGTGAAGGTGCTGGATCGGACCGCGCTGATCTTGGACATCTTCGCCCAGAGAGCCCAGACCAAGGAAGGCGTGCTCCAGGTGGAATTGGCCCAGTACACCTATCGTCTGCCCCGTCTCACCCGTGCCTGGACCCACCTGGCCCGCCAGGCGGGGGGCGCGGCCGGCCGGGGCGGCATTGGCGGCGTGGGCCTGCGCGGTCCGGGCGAGACGCAGTTGGAAGTCGACCGGCGGGAGATCAAGAAGCGCATTGCCCAACTGCGTCGGGAATTGGAGGAAGTGCGGGCCCACCGGGAGCGGTATCGGAAGCGCCGGCGGGAGGCAGAAGTGCCCGTCGTATCCCTCGTGGGGTACACCAACGCGGGCAAATCCACCCTCCTGAACGCGCTCACCCGTTCCAACGTTTACGCGGATGACAAACTCTTCGCCACCCTGGACCCGACCACGCGGCGGATCACCTTGCCGGGCGGGCAGGAGATCCTCGTCACCGACACAGTGGGGTTCATCCAGAAGCTTCCCACCCAACTGGTCGCGGCCTTTCGGGCCACGTTGGAGGAGATCCTCGACGCGGATGTCCTCATCCACGTGGTGGACATCACCCATTCCGCGTTTCTCAGCCAGGTGGATACTGTGGAGCAGGTCTTGGAGGAATTGGGCGCGGGGGATATCCCCATGGTCATCGCGTTGAACAAGATCGACCTCCTGTCGGAAGAGGAACTCCGGGAGCGGTTGCGTTACTTCCCGGAGGGCGTGCCCATCTCCGCGATCAAAGGATGGGGGTTGGAAGCCCTGCTCAGTCGGGTGGAAGAGGCCTTGCAGGAACGGCTCATCCCGGTGCAGGTCCACATTCCATACGATAAGGCCGATCTGGTGGCCCTCTTTCATCGTACGGGGATTGTGGAAGATGAACAGTACACCGGGAAAGGGACCTGGCTGGTGGGGCGGGTGCCTCCCCATGTGGCGGCCCATTTACGGCCTTACCAGGTGCGGGAGGGGGAGTGAGGAGTAACGATTAACGAGTAACGATTGACGATTAAGGGAGGTTGGGTGGGGCGAGAGTAGGGTCTAACGTGTTGGCAAGGCAATAAACACTGACACCAAAGGAGGCTGGAATGCTTCGGGAACGGTTAACGGAGGACATTTATGTGTTCACCAGCAGCCGGTATGTAGAAGTCACTGCCACGGTGATCTTCACCCAGCGCGGTGTTGTCGTCTTTGACACCCTTCCCTTTCCCTCCGAGACTCGGGAGATGCGCCGTTTCATCGAGCGGGCACAGCGGGGCGATGTGCGATATGTGATCCTTTCCCATTCCCACGCGGACCACGTGTACGGGGCATACCAGTTTCCCGAAGCTGAAGTCGTCGGCCACAGGAAGTGTTATGAACTCCTCCTCCGCTACGGGAACAAAGGGCTCCAGGAAGCCCAAAAGGCGGAACCCGAACTCAACGAAGTTGTCCTCCGGCATCCTGCCCTGTGGGTGGAGGACAATGCCGCCCTGCACTTGGGCAACAAGACCATCACCCTCTTCCATTCTCCGGGCCACACGCCCGACCTCATCGCCGCGTACATTGAAGAGGAACGGACCATGTTGGCCAGCGACACCATGATGCCCATTCCCTACATTGTGGACGGGGACCCGGAGGACTTAATTCGCTCCCTGGAGACGTTGAAGCAATATCCCATGGAACACCTGGTCCAGGGGCACGGGGAAGTCCTTTTGCGGGGGGAGATCGAGGAGCAGATCGACAGCAACATCGCGTATTTGGAGAAGCTCATCCACACGGTTCGGGAGGCAGTGCGGGAAGGGCGTCCGGTTCAGGAGCTTTTGCGCATCCCCCTGGAGGACTTTGGCAAATCCCGCGTGCCCTTGGAAGGGCTCGTCGTCCACCTGCACCGGGCGAACGTGGTCAGTTTGTACGAGCGGGAATTGCAGCGCCTCAAGCGCGCGCGGCAAAAACGCCGCAAGGCTTCCTCCAAGGCCAAGGCCGCAGCCTGAAGGCCGGTGACTTCACCTGCCCACGGAAGACTCCCGGGGCGGGGATGTTGACATCCCGCGGGGGCGCGGGCCCGTCCGCGGCCAAGAAGCGACCGGGTTGTGTCAGAGGATATACGTGGGAAAATGGCCGGCCCGTTGTGGCGTGACGTTACGCCATAACGGGCCGACATGCGTGTCTGGAGTTACAGGAGTTCCTTTTCCACCTCGCTCAGGGCTTCCTCGAAGATATCCAAGCCCTGATCCGCGGTCTTTTCGTCGATGACCAGCGCGGGGATGAAGCGGATGACGTTCCGTCCCGCGCCCAGGAGGAGAAGTCCCTTTTCAAAAGCCCGTTGGACCACCGCGTCCCGCACCTCTGGCGCCCGGACTTTGCTCTCCTTGTCCCTGACCAGTTCCACGCCCAGCATCAACCCCAGGCCACGCACATCGCCCATGCTGGGGTGATGCTCCTGCATGTCCAGGAGCCGAGCCTTCATGTGCTTCCCGACCCGAGCTGCGTTTTCCACCAGTCCATTTTCCAGCAGGCGGATGGTGGCCAGGGCCGCCGCGGCGGATACCGGGTTGCCGCCGAAGGTGCTCGCGTGGGCTCCGGGAGGCCATGTCATGAGGGATTTCCGGGCGATCATGGCACCTAAGGGCATACCCGAGGCAATGCCCTTGGCCAAGGCGATGATGTCCGGTTCCACGCCGAAATGCTCCATTGCGAACATCTTGCCCGTACGTCCCATCCCTGTCTGTACCTCATCTGCCACCAGGAGGATGCCGTACTTATCGCACAGTTCCCGCAGGGCCCGCATCCACCCGGGAGGCGGGACAACGTACCCACCTTCTCCCTGGATGGGTTCCACGAAGATCGCGGCGACTTGGTCCGGCGGGACTTCGGAGTGGAAGAGTTCCTCCTCGATGTAGCGAATGCAGGCCAGATCGCAATCGGGGTATCGGCGGTTGAAAGGACACCGGTAGCAATACCCGTATTCCACGTGGGTGACCTCGGGCACCAGGGGGGCGAAGCCGCGGCGTTGGACTACTTTGGACGCGGTGAGAGAGAGCGCTCCCATGGTGCGCCCGTGGAACGCGTTGCGGAAGGCGAGGATGTGGGGGCGTTTTGTCGCGTAGCGGGCCAATTTGAGCGCGGCTTCTATGGATTCGGCCCCTGAGTTGGCGAAGAAGACCAACGTGGGTTCTTCCATCGGGGCCAGCCGATTCAACGTTTCGGCCAGCTCTATTTGCACGGGGTAGTAGAAATCCGTGCCCGACATGTGGAGGAATTTCTCCGCTTGCTCCTTGATGGCCCGGACCACTTCCGGATGGCTGTGTCCGGTGCTTGTGACGGCTATGCCGGATGTGAAATCCAGGAACTTGTTGCCGTCCACATCCCACACGTAGACCCCTTCTCCCTTGGCCATGACGAAGGGGTAGGCACGGGTGTAGGAGGGGGAAATGTTCGCTTCATCGCGACGGATCCATTCTTTTGCCTTGGGACCTGGAACACGCCTGTGTGTCATGGATTTGCCTCCTTAGCAAAGTGATGTGTGATGGTAGACGACAGACGACGGACGACGAACGACGACCGACCACCGACCACCGACGGACGACCACCGACCACCGACGGACGATGAGTACGCGTTTCGTTGGGTGGTCGCGGTCTATTCTCCACCTGCTCCGCTGGTGGGCGGGCCGTTGCGGACCATGACTTCGGTGCCGCCGTGGGGGACCATGCTCTTGAACAGGATCATGATGACCGCGTCCCCCTTGGTCCAGGAGGTGGAGATGAATTGCTCGGTTTCCTGGTGATCGTCGGCGATCTCTTGCCAACCCAGGGCCTCCAGTTTCTGTTTGAGGTCCTCATAGGCCTCTTTGGGCGTCACCCCAACGACCGCGTAGTAGATGAGTTGTTCGTTGTCCGCCTGGACCAGGGAGATGATGTCCGCGTCCTCGGGCAGGGGGAATCCCCCTTCTTCAAAGCCGGGGAGACGCACTTGTTCCACGGTCAGGGCATCTTCCGGCGGTTGGATGTCCACATCTTCCGGGCGCAGGGGGGTGACGTTGTATTCCACCGTCAGGGTGCCCGGTGTGGGGGTGGGGCGTAATTTCAGGTCATCGGCTTTGATCTTGATGATGTACCGGACGATGTAGCCCCCCTCTTCCGAAACCCACACGTCCCCCTGGAGGAGTTCCGGGTTCACCGGCTGATCCGGTCCATTGCCGAAGAGTTGGCTCCCGTCGGCGATCTGATAGTAGTGCACTTTCTGGCCGTTGATGGGTTCAGGATAGGGACCCATGTCCTTGAGTTCGGTGGTCGGGGGGATGAAGTCCTCGGGAGAGAGGAAGACGCGGCGCTGGCGGGTGGATTTGGTGGTGTAAAAGCGTTCATCCCCCGCGTGGAACCAGGTCTTGTTGCCGATAAAGGTGTACACCGCGTCATTCCGCTTCATGTTCGGGTCCACGCTGGAAAGGCCGTGGATGTGGACCCATTGGCGTTCCGGTTCTCCCTGGGCTCGTAGTTCCTCAAATTCCACCCGGAAGGGCTTGACGTCCGTCCCCGGGGCCGGTTCATAGACCATGACAAGGGTGGCGCTGTACGCGGGCAAGGCTTCTAAGGCCCGGTAGTACTGTTCCAGCTGGGTGAGTTCGTGTTGGGGCGTTTCTTCCGCGGATGTCGCGGCTGCTTCGGGCGTTGGTGTTGGTTCCGGTGTGGGGGAAGGGATGGGCGTGGGGGTGGGGGTAGGGGTTTTCTTGGCACAGGCTGTCAGTCCGACGAGGAGGAGTCCAAAGATGAGGATGGCGAGTAAGAGCTTGCGTTGCATGTACGTTTCTCCTTTCGTCCGGAACCAGCATGGCAGGTGAAGGGGAGCCCTCGGTGCCACGGACGACTCCCAGGGGCTCCCCTTCTCTCAGCGGATTTGCGGCTTAGGCTCCGGTCAGGGGCAAGCCGAGGGTCTTTTCGAACGCGTTCAGCACGTTGCGCAGCAAGACCGCAGTGGTCACCGGTCCGGTACCGCCCGGCACCGGGGTGATCTTCCCCGCGACCTCTACCGCGCTTTCGAAGTCCACGTCTCCCTTCAGCTCATCCCCCACCGGGTTGGTGCCGAAGTCCACCACTGTGGCTCCGGGTTTGATCATGTCCCCTGTTATAATACCCGGTTTCCCCACCGCGACACAAAGAATGTCCGCGCGACGGGTGACCTCGCCCAGGTCGCGGGTGCGGGAATGACACACCGTGACCGTGGCATGTCGGCTCAGGAGGAGGAGGGCCATGGGCTTCCCCACGATGTTGGAACGGCCCACCACAACGGCCTCGGCTCCCTTGATGGGCACGCCGTATTCCTCCAGGAGGAGGAGGCCACCCAACGGAGTGGCGGGGATGAAGCGGGGAGCCCCCAGGAAGTGGTATCCCGCGTTCAGGGGGTGAACGCCGTCCACGTCTTTGTCCGGGTTGAGGAGGCTCACGATCCGGTCCGCGTCAATGTGGTCGGGGTAGGGCTCTTGCAGGATGATGCCGTGGATGTCCGGATCGCGGTTGAGGGCCTCTAACTCCCGCTCAAACTCCTCTTGTGGGATGCTCTCCGGCAGAGCGAGGATTTGGGCGTTGATGCCCACCTTGGTCGCGGCTTTCTTCAAGCTGTTCGCGTACCACACAGAGGCCGGATCCTCTCCGGCCCGCACGATAGCCAATCCCGGCACACGGCCGTACTCTTCCTGAAGTTGGGCGATGCGTTCCTTCACCTCCCCCCGAATGCGCTTGCTCAGGGGACTTCCCTTCATCAATTCAGCGGTCATGAAATCACCTCCGGTTAGAGCTTGCCCTGGAGCGCGTCTTCCAGAGCTTCCATCGCTTTCTTGGCCTCATCGAGGAGGGCGTCCAGTTTGGCTTGTTCCCGTTCCACAAACGTTTCATCCTTGATGAGGTTCAGGTTGATCTTCACATTATCCGCCGCGCTGAGGAGTCCTGCGTGGGCCAGGATGCCACCGACCGCGGCGTCGCTGACCACGTTCTTGTTGCCCTTTTGTGCGGCCACAATGGCCAGACGGATGACCTCCAAGCAGGCCTCCATGGTCTCCATGGGCACGGCTTCTGCGCCCTTGAGGGCTTCCTGGATTGCGGCCCGTCGCGCGGCCTTTTCCTCGTCTGTGCTCTTGGGCATCCCATAGGCCTCGCTGACCTTGTCGAACGCGGCCGCGTCCTTGTCGATGAGCTCGGTCAACTTGGCCCGGAGCGTTTCACTTTGGGCCAAAACCTGCTTCATCTCCTCTTCCACATCCGCGTACTTCTTCTTCCCGATGGTCAGGTTGCAGACCATGCTGACGAGCGCGGCCCCTTGGGCGCCGGTCAGCGCGGCCGCGGCGCCGCCCCCAGGCGTCGGTGCTGCAGAAGCAAGCTGGTCCAGATAATCTCGCAGGGTCAAATCTATAAGCATCTCTCACCTCCGTCGTTCAAAATATGGGTTCATCTGCCCACATCCTGCATTATACGGGTTTCCGTGGACTTAGGACAATGAGGGGTATCAGGGTGGCGCGGGAGAGTAACGATTGACGATTAATGAGTAACGATTAAGGGGTGAAGGAGGAGGGCGTTTCGGACGGGCTAGGGCTATAAGATAGAACGAGTAACGAGTAAGGGATTGGCTGGATGCCCATTGGGGGCCGTGCGGAGCGATTCTCGGCCGGTTATGTGCCTATCCAGAGCCCCCGAAGGGGGAGCCAAAACGATTAACGATTAATGAGTAACGATTAAGGAGTTGGCTGGAGATCAAGATCGGCCTGAATGGGCGAGGGTTATAACGAGTAACGAGTAAAAGGGGGGGCCTCGCAGGCCGGGTGGAGCGATTCCCGGCCGGTCACGAACGGTACGGGCGCACGGCTGTGCACCCTGTTGATTTTTCCCTGGCGAACTGTTTTTGGTGGGTGGCCGGCGGGCGA
>JAADDB010000167.1 GCA_013154135.1 Chloroflexota bacterium | reverse complement strand
AGGCTCACACTCCCCCTTAGGACTGTTGGACGCTTGCTTCATAGGATAGCATGAAGCAGAACCGTGACAAAATACGGTCAAGTAAGGAGTCGAGTAAGGAGTAACGATTGACGATTAACGATTAAGTGGGCGGGCCGGGTCTGTCCTTCGTCGTCCCGTCCTAGGCGGGAACACGACCGTGTTCCCCTACCTCTCGGCGGCGGACGGGTCCATGAAGTAACGAGTAACGATTGACGATTGACGATTAAGGCGGGCGCACGGCCGTGGGCCCCGCCGTTCGTGAACGGCGATGTGTGGTCATGCGCGATCGCCCGGGGCTGAACCCCCGGGTTAAATTCGGGAAGCCCCCTGCGGGGGCTCTTTCGGCCCTCACTCCACCCCTCGTGGGTTGGCGGGGAAAGGTGGTGGGCGTTTCGCCCCTCCTCTCTCCCAATGCTGGGAGAGAGGAGGGGAACGAGGGCGTTGTGTAGGATACGAGTGGAAGTGCATGACCGGCCGAGCATCACCACAAACGAGCCGAGATGGGCCCTCCCGCCCCTCTTACTCGTTACTCGTTATGCGTTAGGCTCTTCGCCCACCCCGGCCGACCTCGCCCTCCAGCCAACCCCTCTTAATCGTTACTCATTAATCGTCAATCGTTACTCTCCCTCCCTCAACGCGTCCAAAAGTCGCTGGTTCTCCTCCGGCCGGCGGGTCGCGAGGCGCACGTACGTGGGGAGCCCGAAGGATGTGGCATCGCGCACCAGGATGCCCCGCGCCAGAAGACGCCGGCGAAAGGCGGCCCCCTGGTCCACGGGCAAGAGGAAGAAGTGGGTCCGACTGGGCAGAGGCGCATATCCCAGGGAACGCAGGGCCCGGATGAACTCCACCTTGGCCCGGCGCAAAGCCGCCAGCGTATCGTGAAGATGGGCCTGATCGGCCAACGCGGCTATCCCCGCGGCCTGAGCCATCGCGTTCACATTCCACGGAGGCCGCACCCGGCCCAGGGTTTGGATCACCTCCTCCGAGCCCACAGCATACCCCAACCGCAGGCCAGCCAATCCGTAATCCTTCGTCATCGAGCGCAGGACCAGCACGTTCGGCCGGTGCAGGGAAAGGGCCGAAGGCAATCCCGCGGCAAAGTGAATGTACGCCTCATCCACGACAAAAAGCGTGTGGGGAAAATCCCCACTCCACCGGGCCAGCGCGTCCAAGGGGAGGACCTGACCTGTAGGGTTGTTGGGATAACACAGCCACACGAAACGGGGCTGCACTTCCTCCAAGCGGCGCCGGATCGCGTCCGTGCGGAACGCGAACCCATCCTCTGCCCGGGCCCGCCATGCCACAGGCACCCCACCCATCAAGCGCACGGCCCGGGCATACTCGCCGAAGGTGGGTTCCAGAATGAGCGCCCGATCCCCGGCTTCCACATATGCCAGGGCGATGAGCCAGATGAGCTCGGCCGTGCCGTTGCCCGCCAGGACCTGGGAAGGCATGACCTGATGGTGATGGGCCAAGGCCCGCTGCAAGGCCCGACTCTCCCGGTCCGGATACCGGTCCAAAGGCACCTGCTGCAACGCGGCCCGGACCCAGGGCGATGGGCCGTAAGGATTGCTGTTGACACTGAAGTCCACCACATCCTCCGGCCGCAAGCCGAACTCGCGCAGTTCCTCGTAGTCCAAAGCTCCGTGGACCACCGGTTGAAGCTCGCGAACAGGCTCACGTGGTCGGATCATCCTTCCCTCCTGCCAGATGGGCGAGGACCACGCCCATGAGAAAAAGGCCTACCCCCGCGCGCACCAGCCGGATGGCCCGCGGGATCGCGTCCCCGGTGGGGTGTGGAAACCCGCGGCCCAGGCGGTAGTGTCCCACCTTCTCCAACTCCACGCGGAGAGCCCCTGCCATCGCGGCCATGGGATGCCCCGCGTTGGGGCTGGAAGTGGCGCGCGCGTCCTCGCGCCACGTGCGCCACGCGGCCGCGGCATCCTCCCGGACCAAGGGAGCCGCGAGGACGAAGAGCCCGGCCGTCAGCCGCGCGGGGAGGAAGTTCGCCCCATCGTCCACCCGCGCGGGGATCTTCCCCAACCACTCCAACATCCCCTCCCGGTAGCCCAACATGGCATCGGCCGTGTTGATGAACCGGTACACCATGGCCGCGGGGAGCCCGCCCATCAGGTAGTAGAGGAGGGGAGCTATCACCCCGTCGGATGTGTTCTCGGCCAGGGATTCGACCGTTGCCGCGACAATGTGGTGCTGTGCGAGATGTTTCGTTTCCCGACTGACCAGGTGCCAGCGGAGCCAATGTCGCGCGGCCGGAAGATCGCGGCGGAGGAGGGCGGTGTGCACCTGGAGGGCCGCGCGTTCCAGTCCCCGCAGGGAGAAGGTGCTCTTGAGGAGGAGGGCCATGCCCAGCACGCGGACTCCCCGGGGCCACCCGCGCGCCCACCGCTCCAGCGCGGCCGCCAAAGTCCCCACGCCCAGGATCCCGCTCGCGAGGATTGCGGCGCCGGAGAGGAGCGCGGCCAACGGGTCCTGGGCCGCGGCCCGCGCTTTCCCCCACCCTATCCACCGCCCCATCCAGGCCACGGGATGCCACCGGTTGGGCGGGTCACCGAACACCCGGTCCAGGAAGAAAGCCAGCAGGATGACCGCACACCGGTCACCACATCGGGCAGAGGGGCGGACCTTCATGCCGCGGCCTCCAAACTCTCCTCCAGGATCTGCCGCACCGCGCGGGCCATGAGCCATCCCACCGGGGTGACCGGCCCCGCGTAGGGGAGGGGAGCTCCTTCCCCTGTGGCCGCGATGACCACCGCGTCGGTGGACGTGCCGGTCACTTGATGACCGGCCGGGGTGGTCAGGCCCCGCTCCCACAGGACCGCGGTTTTGGCCTCGGTGACGGTGATGACGCTGTTGACCATGGCCGCGGGTGTCAGGTTCCCCCGGACCAGGAGGATGAGGTTGATGGTGCCCGGGGCCGCGCGAAAGGGCGGTGTCTTCCCCGCGGCCGCGGGATTGCTCACCCCGACGGTTCCCACCGCGACCACTTGGAGCCGGCCCTCTTGCTGGGAGACCACCCGGCTCCGGTGGAGGTAGACCGCGGTCATCAGGCCCACGAAGGGTTCGCTTATGCCCCATTCCCGCGCGAACGCGCGCAAGTCCTCCTCCGGACGGGGGTTGGCGTAGTCCTTGGAGACGTGGAGGTTCACGATGTAGCGGGCTCGGGTCCATCCACCCCCCACCACCGCGGAGGAGAGGATGGCGAGGCGCGTGCGACTCTCCAACACCAGAGCCCGGTCTGTCCGGTACAGGTGGATGCCCGGCAAAAGTGTCTGCACGCTCATACGACCAACACCCAGAGGACCAGAGTTTCCCCGAGCTCGCACAGGGCCCCGTACACATCGCCGGTGAGCCCGGGGATGCGCCGCATGACCCAGCGAGCACATCCCCACGTGAGTCCCAGAACCCCCATCCACAGGAGGAATCCCCGGCCCCGCAGGAGGAGCAGGCTGAGGAGGAGGGCCGTGGCTCCCGCGAAAACGCCATCCCGCGGCCGGACGTGATCCTTCAACACCTTGCCCAGGCCCTGGTCCCGCGCGTAGGGGAACGCGAGAAGGGCCACGCTCATGGCAAAACGCGCCAACGTGGGGGGCAGGATCAGGGCCAGTTGGGGGGGAAGGGGATGGCCGGGCCACGGTCCGGGCAGGGGCCGAGCAGTCTCCAACCAGACGGTGAGCGCGGTGTACTTGGCCAGGAGGAGGAGGACACCTCCGGCCAGGGCAAACGCGCCCACCCGCTCATCCCGCATGATGGACAGCCGGTCCTCGGGCGTGTGCCCGCCCAGGAGCCCATCGCACGCGTCCAGGAAGCCGTCCAGGTGGAGCGCGCCGGTGAGGATGAGCCACACGGTCAGGATGAGGACCGCGGTCATCTGCGGGGGGAAAACCCGCGCGCTGCCCCAGGCGACTCCGGCCAACACGCCCCCCAAGAGGAGTCCCACCAGGGGGAAGTAGCCCACGGCCCGCCCTAACACATTTTCGTCCACCCGCGAGGCCGGCAGGGGGAGTACGGTGAGGAAGGTGAGCGCCGTGAGAAAGGCCATCCTACTCCCTCCCCTGGTAGTTGGGCGCTTCTTTGGTGATGATGACATCGTGAGGGTGGGATTCGATGAGACCCGCGTGGGTGATCCGGGTGAACCGGGCTTTTTCCCGAAGTTCCCGCAGGTTGGCCGCGCCCACGTAGCCCATGCCGGACCGAAGTCCGCCCATGAGTTGGAACATGTAGTCCTGGAGCTTGCCCTTGTAGGGGACCATGCCTTCGATGCCCTCGGGGACGAGTTTGTCGCTCCCGCCTTGTGCGCTCGCGTACCGATCCCGGGCCCGTCCCTTCATCGCGCCCAGGGAGCCCATGCCCCGGTAGGATTTGAAGTGACGGCCCTCGTAGATGATGAGTTCGCCGGGTGCCTCTTCCAAGCCCGCGAGGAGGGAGCCGAGCATGACCGCGTGAGCGCCTGCAGCCAAGGCTTTGGTGATGTCGCCCGAGTACTTGATGCCCCCATCCGCGATGACGGGCACACCCACCTCTTCCCCGGCCCGGGCACAGGCCCAAATCGCGGAAATCTGGGGCATGCCCACGCCCGCGACCACCCGGGTGGTGCAGATGGACCCCGCGCCCACGCCCACTTTGACCACATCCGCGCCGGCTTGGGCCAGGGCGACAACGCCTTCTCCAGTGACCACGTTGCCCGCGAGGACGGGGATCTCGGGCCAGTGGTGCTTGAGGTCGCGGATGGTGTCGAGGACGGAGCGGGTGTGGCCGTGGGCCGTGTCGATGACCAACGCGTCCACCCCTGCACGGACGAGCGCGTCCGCCCGCTGCAACGCGCGTTCGCCCACCCCGACCGCGGCCGCGACGAGAAGACGGCCTTGGTCATCCTTGGCCGCGTGGGGATAGGTTTCCTGTTTGAGGATGTCCTTGTAGGTGATGAGGCCCCGCAGTTTCCCTTGTTCGTCCACCAGGGGGAGCTTTTCGATGCGGTAGCGGTGGAGGATGTCCCGGGCTTGTTCCAAGGTGGTGCCCACAGGGGCGGTGATGAGCTTCTCCGCGGTCATGAACTCCCGTACGGGGCGGGAAAAATCCCGCGCGAAGCGAATATCCCGGTTGGTGAGGATGCCCACCAGGGTGCCATCTTCCAGGGTGATGGGCACACCCGAGACCCGATACCGGGACATGAGGGCTTCCGCTTCCTCTAGGGTGGCATCGGGGCCCAAGGTGATGGGGTTGACGATCATGCCCGCTTCGGAGCGTTTGACTTTGTCCACTTCTTCCGCTTGTTCCTGGATGCTCAAATTCCGGTGGATGACCCCCAAGCCCCCCTGCCGCGCTAGGGCAATGGCCATCTCCGCTTCGGTGACGGTGTCCATGGCCGCGGAGAGGACGGGGATGTTGAGGCGCAGGCGCGGGTGCAGTTCTGTGCTCAGGTCCACCTCCGCGGGGAGGATGTCGGAATACCCGGGGAGGAGGAGGATGTCGTCAAAGGTGAGGGAGAGGGGACCGAAGGTCTCGTGCAAAGTGTCCAGAGTGTGGCCGGGCTTTGGACGTTGTGTCATGGTCGAATCCTCCTGATTGGGTCTCCAATGACAAGGTTGGCCTGGTGAAAAATCTTGCAGTATCTCGGCCGCGGACGGGCCGTGGAGTAACGAGTAACGATTGACGATTGACGATTAAAGGGCTGAATGCCGGGATGGCGAGAGAAAGTCCCCGTTGGCGGCGGACGGGGCCGCCCCCTGGCGGGGCTCCGGCGTTCTCGCCCCGTGCCAGGAGGCCCGCATTTTGCCCAAGGTCCAATCCCCCGTCTACTTTAGCTTAATACCTGATATCCCAATCGACAAACCCCCACCTGGAGCACGCACGCGCCTTCTTCCCATTTGACAGATTCTATGTGGTGCAGTATACTTTG
>JAADDB010000037.1 GCA_013154135.1 Chloroflexota bacterium | reverse complement strand
GGCCGCTTCATCCAGCCGGACACCATCGTGCCCGACCCGGCCGACCCGCAAAGCCTGAACCGCTACGCATACGTCAACAACAACCCCGTGCGGTACACGGACCCGAGCGGGCATGCCGCATGTATTGATGTACGATGCGATCTATTCAAACGCCAACAAGTAGCAGACCCACTTTGCGGGGCGTTATTCCACCGCCGATTCGGTACATTTACTAAGGAGATGGTACGTAATGCTCAGAGTTCGCTGGTAAAGGCTATGCAATTAGCGAATGCTGTGTCTCGATTTGGTGGTTTCAACACATTGTTAGGCAAAGCCGCTGCTTATAGCATTTGGGCGTCTCAGGTTATGGATGCGCGAATCAAAAAGTATGCTGGGCCCTTAGCCCCTGCATTTGGGAATTGGGACCACAAGCCAATACTCTACCCCCGTGATCCTCAACAATCATCTCCTGTTCCTGAAATAGTTGAACGTGAAGGCTGGTCAACGGTGGGCTCTGCTTTATATCGTTTTGATATCTGGTCTAACATTGACTACGGATACGTCGGTAGGGCTTCTGGGTTCTCTCAGCCTGAATTGACGGGCGGAGCAGGCATTGAGCAGATTGGATCGGATCTTTACAGTTATCCGCATACGCACCGATGGCCTTCTCAATCGTCTGGTGCCGACAACTGGGCAGCTTCCTGGGACGATCCATCTGATAACGCTGCCATTCAAATCGGTATCCACCTGTGGAACCAATATGGCCTATCAGTCAGGCCATCCGATATCTATCTGGCTGTGTTGGAAGAGCCGCGTCTGGCCACCCAACCTCTAGGAGGAATACCATGAAGTCTTGGCAGCGTGTAGGCTGTATAGGGTGTTTTGCCCTTATAATTTTGAGCCTGCTGGCTTTAGGAGGCTGTGCTGTGCTTTTCTCCCGATCCACTCAACGGGAGCCTGAACTGCCCATTCGACAATTCCTGCAAAAGCAAGTTGAAGCTTTCCCGTCGACCTGGTATCTAGAGGAGGATGACATTGAGCTATGGACTGGGGAGGCTGATCCTCATGGGAAATTTACAAATGCCTCTTGGGCAGTAGCCGCCGATTTCTGGTATAAGGATGGGGTACGTATTTCTAAAGGCCTCGCTACTGCTCACGAACAAATCCATGTTTATAAGAGCCCCCTCAATGCGCGCACGGTTTCCTACCCTTCAGAATATTGGGCCACATATTGGGAAGGCTGGATAACTCCTGGGGAGGGCTATATCCCTCAAGAATGGAGGTATCGCCCTCCTCATGCAGACCGCTTTGAACTTAGATGTTGGGGAGGAGACGGCATTGCCCGGCCAGAACTATGCAGTTTTATCGTCCGCTATGAGGAATACATCATTGTTTTTGACACACCTATCGCTAGCTATATGAGCCTGAAGGATCTCCAGCGACTCTTGGAGGTGATTGACCGAGAAATGGCGGATTTCTTGCAACACTCTACCTTACAGCCTGGACCACGTAAGGTGCCAGAGTCTCTTGCCCCATAAAGGCCTACCGCTTCACCGGCCAGCGGTGGGAGCATGCCCTGAAACTGTACTATTACGGCGCGCGGTGGTACGATCCCACACTGGGCCGCTTCATCCAGCCGGACACCATCGTGCCCGACCCGGCCGACCCGCAGAGCCTGAACCGCTACGCATACGTCAACAACAACCCGGTGCGGTATGTGGACCCGAGTGGGCATATACCTTGCTATGGGGACCCGCTTCTGGGAGAATGCAGCTGGTCGGGTACAGGCCACCACACTGTCCATCAAGGGGGGCGAAGACGCGATATCGCGACGTACACTCGTTTCATTCTACGTGAAGTGCGCAATCCGGATGCCGGCGTGACCGACGTGGAAGCTTTTGCCCAAATCCTCAACTTCGCTGCTGGTTTTGAGACGGACACCCAAGCATGGGCCGATGACATCACGGCTGTCATCTTGGGCACCACCGGACCTTGGACGCTCATCACGGCTTTGCCCGTCAAGTTTCGCGAGTGGCGTGGAGGCCCTCGTCTACCAGAGTTCGGTGATACCGGGTTCCATAAGGCTTATCAAGATGGGCACAATCAAATCTACCATTGGTGGGCATATGTGAACACAGCCATTCAGGGCGGATGGGTTGGCACCATCTTTGTGGGTATACCTGCGAATTACATACATGAATTCGTGGACTTCACAGAATCTCTCAAACCGCCCAAGGATCGAGGGGCGTCGTGGCAAGACTATGCGCTTTCCTACAACGGCCTGGCTTTTGGATTAGCCCTCCATGACGGGATAATTACACCGGATACTGCCGCCGATGCTGCACGGTGGGCCTTGACAACAGACCTGCGCGACCCGGTGACTCGCTGGCTGGCCTCGACGGGCAACGGTTGGCTACCTCCTAATGTGGTAGGTGCCGGACTGGATCGGTTACTTGGTCGATAGGAGGAGAACCGTGAGAGTGCAGAAGTGGTGGCTAGTTCCGTTGCTATTGCTGGTGTTGGTGTTGGAAGGGGGGTGTCAACAGATAGCAGAAATACGAGAAGCGAGACGGGCGGCTGCCACGGCCAAAGCAGAGCGATATCCCTGGGCCGTGTATCCCATCAGCGAAGAGAGCAAGCAGGCGCTGTGTGATGCACTGGATTTGCCTGCTGAGGACCCCTTCTGCGAGCCGGGACGTCCTGTCGACCATTGGGATGTGTACAAGAAAGTGAAAGCCCTTTTTCCTCCGGGCACGCCCTATGCGGAGGTGGAGGCGAAGTTGGGGCGCTTCCCTCACGTGAAGGAGGAAAGTCGACAGCCTGATGGAACATTAGTGGGACTCCGGTATGTCTATCAACTCACGGAATACGAAGGAGCATGCATATATTTCGAGCTAGATCTAAATAGCAAAAAATTGGTCACGAGGGTTTATGCGACGACCTTAGGCAGTGGCCCTCAGCGGACCAAATGCGGCCCGGCAGATAGACCGGAGAAATAGGGAGGTTTCAGCATTTTGATTGCTCAACCACCCAGCACATAACAGAGGGATAAACGAATTGCTATTCTTCCCCACTTTCCCAACCCATTTATGCCGGAGGAAGAAAGCCAGGGTAGGGTCGGCGCGCCCGGGTGGAGGGAGAGGGCCCCGTAGACCCGCAAAGCCTGAACCGCTACGCATACGTCAACAACAACCCGGTGCGGTACTCGGACCCGAGCGGCCATTGTTCCTGATGCGTTGTTGTTGGAACGGGGGCGTTCATTGATCCGGCCAGGGAGTGGGCCAGCCTCCCCTTAATCGTTAATCGTCCATCGTTACTCGTTACCCTTGTTTCCTCCTTTGCCCGAGCGTCCTCTGTTGTGCCATAATTGGAGGGATGTCGCATCGCGTCTCCCATGGTCCATCACCGGAAAAACGCGGTGCGCCATCATTCTGTCAACGATGAGGGTATCAGCTACAAGGAGCTACGCATGAGTCACATCGCCCAACCCGGAGATCCCGTCCTTTTTGTCGGCCCCGACCGGAAGACCAAGCTCATCCGACTCCAACCGGGCCAAAAGTGGGAAACTCATCGCGGGATCATCCTTCACGACGATATCATCGGTAAACCCCTGGGGCGGGTTGTGCACACGCATAAGGGATATCCCTACCTGGTGCTGGAACCCTCCACCGCGGATCTCATCCAATATCTCAAACGGCGCACCCAAATCATTTATCCAAAGGACGCCGCGTACATCGTCCAACGTCTGAACCTCTACCCCGGCCAGCAGGTCATCGAGGCGGGGACGGGAAGTGGCGGGCTCACCCTGGCCTTTGCCCGCGCGGTCGCTCCTGGGGGGCGGGTTTACACGTATGAGGAACGACCGGAGCACCAGGCTCTGGCCCGGCGCAACTTGGAGATGGTGGGACTGGCCCACGTGGTCACATGGCACGTGGGGGACATCGTCCAGGGGTTCGAGGAACGCGAGGTGGATGCCCTGTTCCTTGATGTGCGCACGCCGTGGGCGTACTTGGACCAAGCGTGGAAGGCCCTCAAACAGGGCGGGTTCTTCGGCGCGCTGGTCCCCACCACGAACCAGGTCAGTCAGTTGCTCCAAGCCCTGTACGAGCGGGGATTTGTGCTCGTCACCGTAGAAGAACTCCTGTTGAGGGGGTACAAGCCGGTGGCCAACCGCCTGCGTCCGGAGGACCGGATGGTCGCTCACACCGGTTACCTCATCTTCGCGCGCACCGCGGGGCCAGGAAGCGACGTGTGGGCCTCCCCCCACCTGCGGAAAGTCGCCCAACGACGCCAGGCCGAAGAGGAAGGAGCGAAGGAGGGGGAACAGGGAACGAGGGACGAGGGGCCCTAAACCGCGAACAGGCCACGCGGCCAGAACGCTTTTCTAGCACAACGCGAGAGCGCGGTCATCCCGCGAAGGGATGAACCCGTCCGTCACCACGACGCGATGTGGTTTCGTCCCCCCATCACTCTCCCGACACCTGATCCTGGCTCTCCATGGCCGCGCGGCAGATGTCCGCGAGAGGGATGCCGTGCTTCTCGGCCAGAGTGCGACAATCCTCAAATTCGGGTTTGGCCCGCTCGGTGCCGTCGGGCAGCCGGGCCACCTTCAGCCGTACAGGTCCCCAGCGTGTTTCCACCACCACCTGACGCCTCGGCACACACCACCGGTTCACCGTGTACTCCCGCACGCCCAGGGTGGTCGTCTCCCGCAGGAGGAGTGCACGCAGTTGGGATGCCTTGGCCGGAGGAGCCAGCACAGTGATCAGCACTCCTGGTCGTCCCTTTTTCATCTGAATGGGGGTGAACCAGACATCCAGCGCGCCCGCGGTCAGGAGGTGGTCGAACAAGGGACCCAACCACTCTCCGGGCATATCATCCACATTGGTGGAGAGCACGGTCAACGGTCGCACCTCCCACCCTTTCTCGGGCAGTGTTGACGGTTCGCCCAGCCACAGACGGAGCACGTTGGGCACGGGGAGGTCCATGGTCCCCGCGCCGTAGCCGACCCGGTTGACCTGCATGGGGGGGAAGGGGCCAAACGCGTCGGCCAGTGTTGTTACGAGGGCCGCGCCGGTCGGGGTCACCGTTTCAGCTTCCAGATCCAGCCCTCGGACTGGCACACCTTCCAGCAGTGCGGCTGTGGCCGGGGCCGGCACGGGCAACCGGCCGTGGGCCGTCTCCACATACCCTCGGGCCAAGGGGATGGGGGAGACTACAACCCGTTCCACACCTAGAGCGTGGAGCCCGGCCACCGAGGCCACAATGTCCACCACCGCGTCCAGGGCTCCCACTTCGTGGAAGTGGACATCCTCCGGCGACATCCCGTGGACTCGCGCTTCGGCCTGGGCCAAACGCCGGAACACGGCAGTGGCTCGTTCCTTGACCTCTGGGGGCAAAGCCGCCCTCGCGATCATGTCCAGGATTTGGCCCAAGGTGCGATGTGAGTGTCCGTGAGAATGGGCATGATGGGGAGGACGGAGGGGTCCTGCGGGGGGCACATATCGCAGGTGGGCGTGGGGACTGTCCGGTTCTCCGTGGGTGATGACGGTGACCTTAGTGGCCGCCAACGCGCCCTTGCGCACCCGGTCTACGCGCAGGGACACGTGGTCTGTCAGCCCCAGGGCCTGGACAACGCGCTCCAATTCCGTCACAGGCAGCCCTGCGTCCACCAGGGCTCCGAGTACCATATCGCCGCTCACACCAACGAATATGTCGAAATATGCCCACATAGAGACCTCCGGTTCTGAAGGAGTGACAAAGTTTGGTCGCGCCTAGGCGGCGGACGGGACTAGCTAACGAGTAATGAGTGACGATTGACGATTAAAGGGCTGCATGCCGGGTTGGCCCTTCGATGCCGCGCTGGCGAGAGAAATGCCCCCTTGGCCGCGGACGGGGCCGGGCCCCGGCGGGGTGCCGACGTTCTCGCCCCGTGCATGGAAAGAGTTTTTGGTGGGCGCTGCCCG
>JAADDB010000276.1 GCA_013154135.1 Chloroflexota bacterium | reverse complement strand
TGGACGTACTGGAGGCACCGGCGATGAGAGGCATTTTCCACCCCCTGGTCTGGCTCCTGTGGTTCGGCAGCGTCCTGTTGCCCATCCTGTGGACGCGCAATCCCCTGTACCTGAGCCTGATCATCGGGGCCCTGCTCCTGAACCGATGGGCCCTTCAACGCCCGGGCGACCCCACCGGCTGGCAACGGGTCATCGGCTGGATGCTGGGCCTTATTCCCATCGCCGTCCTCTTCAACGTGTTGACGGTCCATTACGGGCAACATGTGTGGGCCCGTTTGCCCCACACCTGGCCCCTGATCGGCGGGATCCTCACCTGGGAGGCTGTGGCCTTTGGCCTGGCTAACGGTCTTCGGCTGATGGCGTTGATCCTGCTCTTTGCCGTGTTTTACCTGGACATGCCTTCGGCCCGATGGCTGCGCCTGGTGCCCCGCGCCTTTTTCCAGGCCGGACTGGTGACCTCCATTGCCGTGACTTTTGTCCCCGCGTCCGTCTCGGCCGCGAGGGACATCTATGAGGCCCAACGGCTGCGCGGACACCGCTTCCGCCGGGTGACCGACTACGCGCCCCTCCTGGCCCCTCTGGTGGTGGACAGCCTGGAGCGCTCTGTCCAGCTGGCTCAAGCCCTGGCCATCCGAGGTTTTGGGGCCGAAGGGTCCTCATCGCCCCGGGAACGCCTGCTGGGCCAGGGGATGCTCTGGATCGCGTTGCTCTGTTTTCTCGGCGGCATGGTGACTTCGCTGCTCCGCCAGAGTGGGCAAGCTGTGCAGGGGACATGTTTTCTGATGGGCGCGGTGCTTTGGTTCCTGGCCATGTGGCTGCGGAGCAGGGGGGTGAAACGGACTCGCTATCGCACGTGGCTCTGGCGCCCGCGGGATACATGGCTCCTCCTGGGGAGCAGTATCCTCCTCCTCCTGACCGTGGGGACGGCCCTCCACGCGCCCGAGCGCTGGTTCTACTACCCCTACCCCCCTTACGACATATGGCCCAACTTCACGTGGATTCCGGGAGCTTTCCTCCCCCTCATCGCACTCCCCGCGGTCCTCGCACCTTCAGCCCGGCCGCACCGTTCCCCTGCCCCGACCAGGAGAAAAGGCCATCCCACGCAACAGGAGGTGACTTCATGACCTATCCCAACGTGGCCACCCGTGCCCCATTTCCCGAGGAATGGGTGATCGCCCAGCTGGAGAATGTGCACTACCAATACCCCTTTGCCTCCCACCTCGCCCTTCGGGATGTGCAAATGACGGTGGAGGAAGGGGAATTCCTCCTCCTGGTCGGCACGTCGGGCGCGGGGAAGTCCACCCTGTTGCGCGCGGTGAACGGTCTGGTGCCCCACTTCCACGGCGGATTTTGGCACGGCCGCGTCTGGGTCGACGGTCGCGATCCGGTGCAACTGGGTCCCCAGGCCATGGGAAACGCGGTGGGCATGGTGTTCCAAGACCCGGAGGCTTCCTTTGTGGCCGAATACGTGGAAGACGAGCTGGTCTTTGGCATGGAGAATTGGGGCATCCCGCCCCGGGTGATGCGCAAACGGGTGGAGGAGGTGCTGGACCTGTTGGACATCGCCCACCTGCGCGAACGCCATGTGGCCACCCTCTCCGGCGGGGAGAAGCAGCGGGTGGCCATCGCCGCGGCAATGACCCTCCAGCCCCGGGTCCTCCTCCTGGATGAACCCACTTCCCAACTGGACCCCCAAGGGGCCGAGGAGGTGCTCATCGCGCTGCGACACTTGAACGAGGACCTGGGCATCACCATCCTCCTCGCGGAACACCGGCTGGAGCGGGTAATCCAGTACGCGGATACGGTGCTCTACTTGGACCAGGGACATGTGCGCCTCCAGGGTCCCCCACGGGAGGTGTTCCGACATGTGCCTCTGGCTCCCCCCCTCGTCGAGCTGGCCCGAGCCCTCCACTGGTCCCCCCTGCCCCTGACCATCAAGGAGGGACGTCGCCATGCCCGGGCCATGCGATTGCCGCCGGTCCAACTTCCCCCCTCGCCCCCGCGGGGGCGGGAGGTGCTGCGGGTGGAGGATGTGTGGTTTTCCTACGAGGGGCGGGAAGCCCTGCGCGGGGTCTCCCTCTCCCTGCACCAAGGGGAATTGGTCGCGCTCATGGGACGCAATGGTGCGGGGAAGTCCACCCTTCTGAAGGTGATGACGGGCCTTCTCCAACCGGAGCGAGGGCGCGTCGCACTGTGGTCCGACCGCTCGTGGCGTCCTGTTCGGCGCTTGGAGGACGCGTTGCCCCACGTGGGGTTGGTCCTGCAGAACCCCGGGCGCATGCTCTTCCAGGAGACGGTGCAGGAGGAGCTGGCCTTCACCCGTCGACAGCACGGTTTGCCGCCCAATGAGGAGGCAGACAGGGCGCTCTTGGATTGGTTGGGCATTGCCCACCTGGCCCATCGGGATCCCCGCGATCTTTCCGGGGGGGAACGACAACGGGTGGCCATTGCCTCCATCCTGGTGGCCGATCCCCAGGTGATATTGCTGGACGAACCCACCCGAGGGTTGGATTACCGGCAGAAGGAGGCTTTGACTCAACTGCTCCGGGAGCTCACCGCGATGGGGCGCACGGTGCTCATGGCGACGCATGATGTGGAGTTGGTCGCGCGCGCGGCCGACCGGGTGGTCCTCATGGGCGAAGGGGAGGTGGTGGTGGACGGCCCCACCCGGGAGATGATGAGCGAGTCGTTGGTCTTTGCCAGTCAGGTGGCCAAGCTCTTCCGCCGACCTGATATGTTGACGGTGGAGGATGTGTTGAGGCGGGTGGGACCATGAGGCCACGGATCGGTTCGGTGTTGTCCACGTTCATTGTGCTCACCGCGTCGGCCATCGGCGGGGTTGCGTTTCTCTATCCCTTCTTCCGTCCGCCTGTGCAACAGACGGTGAGTTTCAACGCCCACGGGGAGGACGCGCTGTATCTCTTTCTCCTCATCACCCTCTCCGGACTGGGCGCGGTGTTGGCGGATTTGACGTGGGGCCGAATGAGCAGTCAGAGGACCGCGGTGTTGGGCGTGCTGGCCGCGTTGGGCGCGGCTTTGCGGCTGATCCCCGGCCCGGGGGGCTTTTCCGCGCTTTTCTTCCTCCCCATTCTGGCCGGATATGTGTACGGCCCCGGGTTCGGCTTTTTGTTGGGGACGTTCACGTTGATCGCGTCCGCACTGGTGACCGGGGGTATCGGGCCGTGGCTCCCCTATCAGATGTTGGCCGCGGCTTGGGTGGGCGCGCTGGCCGGTGTGTGGGGATATGTGGTGCGCGGTCTGCAAGGCGTTCGTTATCCCCCTTCCCGGTGGGAAGTGGTAGGGCTGGCCGTGTGGGGAGGTGTGTTGGGTTTGTTCTACGGCGCGGTGATGAATCTGTGGTTCTGGCCTTACGTGTTTCAGCCCCAACACGCGCATATGTACTGGCAACCGGGTTTGAGCTGGAAGGAGACGCTGCTGCGCTATGGCGTCTTTTACCTGACCACGTCCCTGTGGTGGGATATGGGAAGGGCTGCGGGGAATTTTCTGTTGATTCTGACGGTGGGGCGTCCTGTGTTGCGGGCGTTGTACCGGTTCCACGCGCGCAGTGTGTTGGATGTATGGTCCGCGGAGGATAGCTTGGTGGCCGAAAGCCAAGAGCGTCCTGTTGAACTTTGACCTTGTACTTTGACATGACCGATGAGCCTTCCGGGCGCACGGCCGCGCGCCCCTACCGCTCGTAACCGGCCGAGCATCGTTCCATACGGCCCACAAAGGGTATCCCGCCCCTTTTACTCGTTACTCGTTCACTCTTCACGTAATCCACATCATCACATAACAGGAGGATGTCATGACAGATGCCAAAGCATACCGGGAACAGCTACAAGAGCTCCGACGCAAGGCACCAAAAGGGCAACAGGGATTGGTCTTGGTGTACACCGGCGACGGAAAGGGGAAGACCTCTGCCGCGTTGGGCACCGCGCTGCGCGCGGTGGGCGCGGGATGGCGGGTGGCCTTTCTCCAGTTCATGAAGGGCGCGTGGAAGTCCGCGGAGGAGAATGTAATCCCCCTCTTTGGGGATCAATGGCTTTTGCGCAAGCTGGGCCGCGGTTTCACCTGGGAACACGAGAGTTTGGAGGAAGACCGGCAGGCCGCGCAGGAAGCCTGGGCCGAGGCAGTGCAGATCCTCCAATCAGGTCAGTATGAACTGGTCGTGTTGGATGAGATCAATTACGTGCTTCACTACGGCTTTTTGGACGTGGAGGAGGTGTTGGACGCGCTGCGGGCCCGACCTGCCCATGTCCACGTGGTGTGCACAGGCCGCAATGCCCCCGAGGCCCTAGTTTCTTTCGCGGATTTGGTCACCGAAATGCGAAAGGTGAAGCACCCCTTTGACCAGGGTATCCTGGCCCAGCAGGGCATTGATTATTAGCCTGAGGGCTTTGTGAGCGAGGTGGCCGGGCAAGGCCTGCCCGCCTCGCTCACAAAACAGTTCTCTCAACCCTACGCTGAGCGGGCTTGTTGCCACCGCATATCGCTTATGATACCGCTCAAGGGGGTTGGGCCAACGGCCTTGATTGGCGAACAAGGGTTGGCAGCGTCTCGGCGGCGGGAGAGTCCGCGCCTCCACGGAACACGCACGTGCTCCCCCCGTGCCGGAAAAGAGTTCTTGGTGGTTGGCGGGCGAATCTCGCGCGCCAACCACCAAAAACAGTTCTCCAGGGAAAAATCAACCGGATAGGCGTTTCTTCATCAAAATACAAAAAGCCTCGACGCTCGGTCCGTCGACCTCACGGCACAGGGATGAGCCATTGGGTCTCATCGGTGCCTTCGGCCACCCAGCCGGTAAGGCCGGTTTTAGCTTTGACCTTCCACCATCGATACCCGTTGGCGTTGTGAGGTCCCTCCAGGATTTCCACTGTTTCCCCCTCTAAGAGAACCCCTACCCTCCGGGCAGTGGTGGATGGCGCAGCCCGCACATTCAGCGTCTGCGCGTCCACGCGGGCTCGACCGCCAGGGCCTAGGGTAGGTACCGGTGTAGGGGTAAATGTCGGCGTCGGTGTGGGCGTGGGCAAAGGCGTCGGTGTGGCGGTGGGTGTAGGGGTTGCCGTAGGAATAAGATTAGGAACCGGAATAGGGGTCGGCGAAGGTGTGGGCGTAGGAGCCGGTCGTGCGTGGGGGTTCCACACGCGGGCCAAAACCACATGGCCGTCGGGGGCTACACGACCGATGAGAAGGACCCCTACCATGAGCACCAGGAAGAAGAGGGCTGCGGCCACATAACGCCACATTTGCACATAGGCCCAATCTTCCAACCATGTACCTTTCTTCTGACGCCAATCCCACCAGGCGCTCAAGGCCCCGAGGAGCATGAGAAGAGCTCCCGCGGCCAAGAGGAGAAGGAACCAGCCTTGGTGGGAAGCAATAAAACGCAACAAAGATCCCATACCTCTCCCTTCCTACACGCGAGACATTGGCTTTGAGCCTCAATCGGAGGGCGAAAAGATGTGTGCGGCGGTGTCAATCCCACAAAAAGGGGACGTCTTATAATACGAGGAGTTACGGGAAGTGCCAAATTTGGGCCGGGGTTTATTGAAAAACGCGACATCCGTGGGGAGAGGGAGGATGAATGAGTAACGATTGACGATTAACGATTAATGAGTAAGGGGGGCGGGAGGCCATCATTGGCCGGCTGTGGCGATTCCTGGCCGCTCATGTGCCCATATAGAGCCCCCGCAGGGGGCTTCTCCAAACGATTAACGATTAATGAGTAACGATTAAGAGGGGTTGGCTGAAGGGCGAGGTCGGCCGGGATGGATGGGGTCTAACGAGTAACGAGTAACGAGTAAAAGCGCGGGAGCGCCCATCGCGGCTGAGTGGGGCGATTTTCGGCCGGGCATGCACCTCCGCCCGTGTTCCGCACAATCCCCTTGGCCCCCTCCTCTCGATTTTCCCCCGGGCGAACTGTTTTGCGTGGGTGGGCGGCGGGCGAAG
>JAADDB010000234.1 GCA_013154135.1 Chloroflexota bacterium | reverse complement strand
GGCGGCGGACGGGGCTGTGGAGTAACGAGTAACGATTAACGATTAAGAGGGGTAGGCCGGGTTTCTCCTTCGTCACCCCGTCCTAGGCGGGCGCACGGCCGGGCGCCTCTGCCGTTCGTGAGCAGCGATTTGTGGTCATGCGCGATCGCCCGGGGCTGAACCCCCGGGCTAAATCTGGGGAAGCCCCCTGCGGGGGCTCTGGGGCGGATGAACGGCCGTGGATCGCCATATCCGGCCTGTGATGGGCGGCCCAATGCATGGGCCCGCTGGACAGGAAACGCGCCTGCGGGGCGCCAGGTGGGCGTCCGGCCGACAGAATCACCCGGATGCCTTTTTTGGCGATGCAAGGGGCCGATGGGGGTCGCTGATGACGGTCACCTTCTGAGGCCAAACGCGGTAATCCACTCGACGTGTGGCTTCGATGATGGCTTCTCCATCCGTGTGCACCGGGGTGGGATGTCCCAACTCCAGGTGGAGTTGGCGGGTTCTGCGGAGGGAAAACGCGGGGTCATCCACATGTCCCCCCTTTATCGCCTTGGGGAGGAGACGGAGGATGCCCCATCGGCTGAGCGCGCGGGCAATGCCCACATCCAGCAGCCCGTCATCCACTTCGGCAAAGGGCGTCAGCCAGAAGCCTCCGCCGGCCCGTCGGCCGTTGCCCACGGTGATGAGCAACATCTCCCCTTCCCACATCCCATCGTCCCACCGGGCGCGCACCCAGGGCTGTTTGTAGTTCTTCAGCGCGCGGAAAACTCCCACCAGGTAAATCAGAAACCCCCGCAATCGCTGGACACGTCGGCTCTCCAAATTCACCTGGGCTTCGAACCCCACCCCGGAGTTGTTCATGAAGAACCGTCGGGGATGGACCGGCCCCATCATATCCGGACTCTCCACCTCTCCCACGTCCACCCATCGCCGGTGACCGGCCACCAGGTTGGCCACCATTCCTTCCGGGTCCTTTGGGATCTGTAAGACCGTGGCGAAATCGTTGCCCGAACCGATGGGGAAAATGCCTAGGGGCAGGGTGACCCCTTCTCCCGCCGCGCGGCACAGGCCGTTGGCCACCTCATTCAACGTCCCATCCCCTCCTCCGGACACAACAGCCCCATACCTGCCGGACCGCGCGGCCTCTTCTGCCAGGTGCATCGCGTGTCCTGGGCCGGTCGTGTAAACCACCTCATAGGACACGTGGCGCGCTTTGAGGGCGGGTTCCACCTCGGTCTCCCATCGCCGTCCCGAACGCCACCGGTCAGAGGCCGGATTGATGATACAGTAGAAATCGGGCATGGGTCTCCCTCCTGGATGGGTATCCGGTGTTTGGGCTGATTGACGCAAAAGCGGACAGGTCCGCGACCTCCACCGTCAACCGTTACTTCTTCCTCTCCTCCAAATACCGTGCAATCAGACGAGGAGGATAAACCCCCTTGTCTGTAACGATGGCTTCGATGAGGTGGGGCGGGGTGATGTCGAACGCAGGGTAGTAGGCCTTTATTCCGGGCACCGCAACCCGCACGGTTCCCTCGGCTCCCCGGCAGTGGAAGACTTCCTCGGGAGCCCGGGTCTCGATGGTGATGTCTTGGCCCGTGCGCGTGTTCGGGTCTGGGCCGTCGTATCCCAACACGTAATAGGGGATACCAAAGTGGTGAGCTACAAGCGCGTTTTGCAGGGTGCCCACCTTGTTGGCCACATGTCCGTCCAGCGCGATGCGGTCGGCCGCGGTGATGTACACGGTAATATGGCCTTCGCTCATGGCGTGGGCCACCATCCCATCGGTGAGGAGGGTGACGGGCACGCCGGCTTCTTGGCCGCAGGCCGCGGTCAAGCGAGCGCCCTGGAGGTACGGACGGGTTTCCGTGGGCCACAGTTCAACGTGTTTCCCCTGTTCCTGGGTGGCCACATACAACATCCAGCAAAGGGCGGCACCGGGAATACAGTGGGTGAGAATTCGCTCCCCATCCCGGATGAGGTCGGCCGCGTGGCGACCGCACGCTTCGGCCACTCGGTTTCCCCGTTCGATTTCCTGGTTCACGTAGTCCAGGATGGCCCGGGCCGCGGGTTCGCCCCGGTGGAGGGCCGCTTCGCCCACGGCCAGAGCGGTGGGCACCACCTGGAAGAGGTCATCCGCAGTGGGACGAGTGCGGAGAAGGCGCTGGGCCGCAGCCCGTAGGTGTTCCCGTTGCTGCGCCACCGGCTTCTCTGCCACCTCCTCCGCGGCCAGGACCAAGCCCAACCCCGCCGCGTAGGCCAGGGGTGGTCCTCCCTGGACCACCATGTGCTCAATGGCCTGGGCCACCTCTTCCACCGTCCGGCAGCGCACATATTCCCGCCGGAAGGGGTAGACCCGTCGGTCCAGGAGGACCACGGTTCCCTCCTCGTAGCGGAGGGTGTTAAACCGGTCCGCGAGCAGGGGTAGCATGGTATCCTCCCTCAGGGCAGACGTCCGTGGCCGATGAGGCTGAGGAATTCGCTGCGGGTGCGCGCGTTGCTCTTGAAGATCCCCCGCATTGCGCTGGTGACCATGCGCGCGTTGGCCTTCTTCACCCCTCGCATCATGGCGCACATGTGGGCCGCCTCGATGACCACGGCCACACCTTGGGGGTGGAGCAAGTCGTCCAGGAATTGGGCGATCTGCTCGGTCAACCGCTCCTGGACTTGCAGGCGACGGGAGAACATCTCCACCACCCGGGGGATCTTGGAGAGGCCCAACACGCGGCCGTTGGGGATGTAGGCCACGTGTGCGTAGCCGTGAAAGGGCAGGAGATGGTGTTCGCACAGGCTGTACAGTTCAATATCGCGCACCAGGACCATCTCATCGTAGGAGACGTCGAACAGCGCGTCGTTTACCAGGGCTTCGGGATCGACCCGGTAGCCTTCGGTCAGTTCCGCGAACATCCGGGCCACCCGTTCCGGTGTGCGTTGGAGCCCTTCTCGTTCGGGGTCTTCCCCGATGAGGGTGAGGAGTTCACGCACGAGCCGTTCTAGGGGTTCCATGGGCCAGTGTTCCGGCACATCGGATCGTTCAATCGTCATTGAAAACCTCCTTTCGTTCCCGAAATGCCGCGCTTTGTGGTCGGAGTTCTTCGGCCACATCCGCGACGGTTCGCTGATCGGGTAAGGGCCAATCCGGGGCTATTTCGGCCACGGGGATGGCCACGTGTGCGTAGCGGAAGATGTCGGGGGCAGGCAGGGGTAACGTGGGGTCTTCCGACGTCACCCCCTCGTACAGGACCAGGTCCAGGTCGATGGTCCGGGGTGCGTAAGGATCGTGGGTACGGACACGCCCCAATTCCTTCTCGATGCCTCGGAGGACCCGGTCGTGGAGTTCCCGCGGGGGGAGGTCGGTTTCCACCAGCAGGGCTCCATTCCAGTATGTGGGGGCATGGGGAGCCCCAACAGGTGGGGTTTCGTACACCCGGGAGATGGCCAGGATGCGCACGTGGTCGCCCAACCGTTGGATGGCCAGGGGCACGTGGCGTTCCGGCTGGATGTTGGAACCGAACGCGATGACGGCTTTAGGCATTCTCCACCTCGGAGAAATCCTCGGCCCGCCGCTCGATGCGGACACCGACGGTCTTGGCGAAGCGGATCGCGCCCGGCTTTTCCACCCGGACTTGCACTCGGGGGACGTGAAATTCCTGGACGCACACCCGGGCGATCTCTTCGGCCAGGCGTTCCACCAGGAGAAAGTGGGCGTTCTCCACCAGGTGGATGATGCGTTTGGCCACGTCCCGGTAGTTCAGCGCATCGCGGATGTCGTCACTTTGGCCTGCGGGTCGGGTGTCCGTGTAGAGGCACAGGGAGATGAGCACATCTTGGCGTTCTCGGCGTTCCCAGTCGTTGATGCCGATAATGGTGCGGACCAGCAGGTCTTCGATGTAGATGCAATCCCGTTCGTTCATGGTGGTTCGTCTTCTCCTATTTCACGAAGTTCGGTTCTGCTTACTCGTTAGAAAAGATGCGCTCCTCCGTCCACGAGGAGGGTCTCTCCTGTCACGTAGTCGTTGCGCAGGAGGAAGAGGAGGGCGTCGGTGACTTCTTCGATGCGGGCCGCGCGGCGGGCCGGAATGTGTTGGACCAGTCGTTGGAGGTATGTTTCATCCCGGTCCGGTGGGGGCAGGACGGCCCCGAGGGCCAGGGCGTTCACTTGGATGTGGGGGGCCAGTTCCCGGGCGGCGATCTGGGTCAGGGTGATCAATCCGGCTTTGCTGATGGTGTAGGCCAGGTATTGCCGGCCCGGGTAGAGGGCCCGCCAGTCCGCGATGTTCACGATTTTGCCCGGTGTGCCCTCCGGCAGGTGGTTGGCCAGGGCCTGGATGAGGAGAAAGGGCGCTCGCAGGTTCAGGCGCATGTGCTGGACCCAGTTCTCCAGAGTGGTGGTCCGGACGGTGCCGGGGAGGAAGACGGCCGCGTTGTTCACCAGCACGTGGGGGGGCTGACCGATCAGGTCTATCGCGCGGGGGATGAGGGCTTGAGCCTCCTCCGCGTGCTCCAGGTCCGCGGCCAAGGTCACGCTGCGGACGCCCTGTTCGCGGGCCAGACGGGCTGTTTCCTCGGCCTCTTGGGCCGCATGTCCGTAGTGGACGATGACATCCATCCCGGCCTTGGCCAAGGCGAGGGTGAAAGCTCGGCCCAGGCGCCGGGCACCGCCGGTAACCAGGGCTATTTTGCCGGCTAGTTGCATGGTCTTTCCCTTTACCTCTTCTCTCGGTTGAAACGAGGGGGGCGCATCTGCGCGGCGGACAGGACCGCGCGCTTCATCGTCACCCCTTCCTCGTTACAGTATAACACAGAGCCCATCCGGAGGTCATGTTGGGCTGGGGAGTGGGGTAGATGGTTGGGGGGTGGTTCCCAGGGAGGGGTGTGGATGTCCGGGCCCGGCGCCTGTTCGCCGAAATGAGGACCGCTGTTGTATCATACGCCTTGGGCTGACCGACTGTCAGAGCCCGGTAGCCCTGGGCGGTGGATAGGGCCGCATCTCGGCGGATTCCGATGTTCTCTCCACGCCCGCAAGACAGGTGCCATGGTGAATGGAGGTCGCGATGAGTGATGTCCGTCTGACGTCTTTGGTCCGCTGCGCGGGTTGAGCCAGCAAGGTCCACATTTCGGACCTGATGCAGGTTCTGCATCAACTCCCACAAGTGAAGGATCCGCGAGTCCTCGTCGGCACCGCGCAGCCGGATGACGCGGGGGTCTATCTCCTGCAGGATGGGGTGGCGCTGGTGCAGAGCGTGGATGTGTTCACACCCGTAGTGGATGACCCCTACGACTACGGGCGTGTGGCCGCGGCCAACGCGTTCAGCGACTTGTACGCGATGGGCGCTCGTCCCCTTTTCGCGCTGAATGTGGTGGGGTTCCCCATCAACACGTTACCCCTCACCGTGCTGGCCCGTGTTCTCCAGGGGGGCGCGGAAAAGGCCCGGGAAGCCGGGGTTGTGATCCTCGGCGGTCACACGTGGGATGACGCGGAGCCCAAGTACGGGCTGGCCGTGACCGGCGTTGTGCATCCCCAACAGCTCATCACCAACGCGGGAGCCCGGGTAGGGGATGTGCTCGTCTTGACCAAACCCCTGGGCATCGGCACCATCACCACCGCGTTGAAGCAAGGTCGGGCGGAGGAGGCGCACATCCGGCGGGTGGTGGAGCTCATGGCCACGTTGAACGCGGGCGCGCGGGATGCCATGCTCGCGGTGGGGGTCCACGCGGCCACGGACATCACAGGGTATGGGTTCTTGGGCCACCTGCACGAGATGCTCTTGGCCAGTCAAGTGGCCGCGGAGGTGGAAGCGTCTCAGGTCCCCATCCTGCCGGAAGCGTGGGAGTACGCGCGTCAAGATGTGTTCCCGGGCGGCAGTCGGGCGAACCGGCTTTTTCTGACGGGAAAGGGGCTGGTGGAATGGCCCCCGGGGATCTCCCGGGCGTTGGAAATGCTCCTCTGCGACGCCCAGACCTCAGGGGGACTTCTCATCGCGGTGGCCCCGGAACGGGTTTCTCGCCTTCTGGAGGAATTG